>JBDRPR010000412.1:0-10274 GCA_043826845.1 Bacteroidota bacterium | reverse complement strand
CCCTGCACCTTCTGCTTTGACAGCGACAAATATATTATCAACTTCAGCAGATTTAGGTTGGATAATAGGTGGGGCCGAGTTACAATGGAATGTCGAATTAGGATTGCCCGGTTTTATACCTGGAACAGGTGCCGAATTGACCGGTGTAACCGGAACTACAGATAACCCATGGAATGTTACAGGAGGAAGCCCAAATACTACTTATGAATTTTATGTTCAGGCTGATTGTGGTGGTTCAACAAGCACATGGGCTGGTCCGTATACATTTACAACACTTTGTGGTGCAATAACAAGTTTACCCTGGACAGAGGATTTTGAACTGGTTACAATTCCTGATTTCCCAAATTGTTGGTTAAAAGAAAATGGAGGTTGGATAACTACGAACAATTCAAATTCTACGTATGATGCTGATGCACATAGTGGTACTCAGTTCCTAAGAAATAACTATTCAGCTATTGATGAATTTATTTGGTCACCTGGCTTTGATTTAATTTCAGGTACTTCCTATGATTTCTCATTCTGGTGGGCTGGAGATAATTATAACGGATGGACCGGTGATGTTTTTTATAATATTGTTCAAAATTCAGTTGGAGCAACTCAGATAGGATCATCGTTTGTAATACCAGCAACAACAACAACAACAACTTATCAAAATGTAATTAAAACATTTGTACCATCTGCTTCGGGGGTTTATTATTTTGCCATTCGGGTAAATGCTACGTCCAATCCATGGTATTTGAGTTTTGATGATTTTGAAATGAAATTATCACCTACTTGTCCTCAACCAACTGACCTTAGCGCTGTAAATATTACTGACGTTTCTGCTGATCTTGGCTGGATTGAAGGCGGTTCTGCCACAACCTGGAATGTAGAATTAGGTTTACCCGGCTTTACACCGGGAACAGGTGCAGAATTGACCGGTGTTACTGGTACAACAGACAATCCATGGACAGCATCAGGAGGCTCTCCTGAAACTGATTATGAATTTTATGTACAGGCTGATTGTGGAGGTACTGATTTAAGTATATGGTCAGGTCCATATTCTTTTACAACCTTAATGACACCATTAACAAATCCTACTCCTTGTGCTGCCGGAGGCCTGATAATTGACGAATTGCATATTCCAATTAACGTTACAGGTATTACAGGGACACAGCTTGGAACAGATATTCTTTTAAATGAGGTTCATTTTATAGCTCAACATGTTTATGATTCAGATATGGATATCAGCCTTGAATCACCAAATGGAGTAATCGTTGATTTATCTATAGGTAATGGAAGTAGCGATAATGATTATGGTGTTCCTGGTGGTATTTGCGATCAGTACACAAATTTTAATATGTTCGGTATTGATGGTGATATTTCTTCTGGAACAGCACCTTTTGTTGGTTCGTTTATTCCTGACGGAGACTTTTCTGATTTTAATGACGGTTCTGATCCGAATGGTATCTGGACTATACACATTATTGATACTTGGCCTAGTTCAGACAATGGAGTTTTTGAATTTACAGAGCTTACATTTCGTCCAATAAGCAGTGAAACTGATATTATTGCTTATTCATTCCCTGAAGCTACAGGGCCAGCAACTATCAATGCAACAAATCATACTGTGAATATTGAAGTTGGATTCGGTACTTCGTTAACCGCATTGGTTGCATCTTATACATTATCAATAGGTGCTACCGCAGAAATTTCTGCAACACCACAGGTTAGTGGTGTAACTTCTAATGACTTTTCAGGTTCGGTTACATATACGATTACTGCTGAAGACGGTACAACAACTCAGGATTGGGTTGTGACAGTTACTGTTGCTTCGGCACTTCTTACTGAAACAGATATTTTAACATATAGTTTCCCTGAAGAAACAGGTGCTGCTGTAATTGATCCAATTGGACACACAGTTAATATTGAAGTTGATTGGGAAGCTGATATTACTAATTTAACTGCTGATTTTACCCTTTCATATGGCGCTACTGCATCAATTAGTGCTGTACCTCAGACTTCTGGTGTTACTGTAAATGATTTTACAAATCCGGTAACATATACAATTACAGCCGAAGACGGAACAACAACTCAGGACTGGGTTGTTTCTGTTACTATACAACCTGCTCCACAAGGTGCATTGTGCTCAAATCCAATACCGCTTACTTTACCTGTTGTTAGTGAAACCGGAAATACAGCAGGTTTTGGTGATAATTATGATGATGGTATGGCTTGTAGCAGTTATTATATGACAGGAGATGATATCGTGTATGAATTTACCGTTACTCAACCTGGTTTATTATCAGGTGGCATGACCAGTACTGAAACATGGATTGGAATGTTTATCCTTGATGGTTGCCCTGATGCCGGTGCAAATTGTATTGTTACTGCAACAAGTATAGGATCTTCTGTTAGTTTTTCAGATGAATATCTTGATGCGGGAACTTATTATGTTGTTATTTCAAGTTATCCTAGCCCACAATCTATTGATTTTGACTTTAATCTTTATTATAATCCATTAGCTCCTGAGGTTCTTTGGGATGCTACAACTTTTGTTGAGTCGCTTGCAAACGATGGTAGTATTCCTACAATTGTTAACCTGACTCTTAATGATGAAACTTTTGCAACTACAGGTGTTCTTACAACAACTGAATACTCTGTGGCAAATGTTCCAGCAGGTTTATCAGTAGAAATTAATGCTACAACCACAACTGATGCAATTGTTACTTTAACTGGAAATGCGATTAGCCATACTAATGCTGACGATATATCAAACATGGAAATAACTTTCCTTGATGCAGCTTTCACAGGTGGCGTGGCTTCTAATGTAGCAGGCTATTCTCAAACTGCTTTAGTAGTTGACTTCATAGATCCTGTTGAAATAGTTATTAACGAAGTTGATGCAGATCAAACAGTTACTGACTCAGAGGAATTTATTGAATTATTTGATGGAGGTGTTGGAAACAGTTCCCTTGATGGTTATGCTCTGGTCTTCTATAACGGTGCCAATGATTTGGTATATGATGCATATGATCTGGATGGATACTCTACCGATGCTAACGGATATTTTGTTATCGGAAGTTCTTTGGTTGCAAATGTAGATTATGACCTTGGTCCCGTTACTGATTTGATTCAGAATGGTGCTGATGCGGTTGCTCTGTATATAGACGATGCTTCATCATTTATTATAAATACAACTGCAGTTACTACTAATAATCTGCTTGATGCTTTAGTTTATGATACAAATGATCCTGATGATGCTGGTCTTTTAGTTCTATTAAATCCTGGCCAGCCTCAGATTAATGAAGGAGGACAAGGTATTTCTACCCTACATTCATGTTCAAGGCTACCAAATGGTAGTGGTGGATTAAGAAATACAGATACTTATTCTCCTGCAAAACCTACTCCTGGTGAAATAAATAGAGCAATTCCTGTTTTAACATGGGATGCTACAACATTTCTTGAAGATTTCGCAAATGATGGCAGCATACAGACAGTTGTTAACATTTCTTTATCCGATGAAACTTTTGTTATTACTTCAGGTGTTATGACAGAAACAACTCATTATACAGTTGCAAATGTTCCTGCCGGTTTAACAGTATTGATTACTGCAACAGATGCTAACAATGCAACTATTGAGCTTATAGGAAATGCAACCAGTCATCTAAATGCAGATGATATTGCTAATATGGAAATCACTTTTACAAATGCTGCATTTACAGCAAATCAGGCTGCTTTGGTTACTAATTATTCTCAAACCGCTTTGGCTGTTGATTTCTTTGACGTAACTCCTGCATTTTTAACTTGGGATGCAACAACATTTACTGAAGATGTTGCAAATGACGGAAGCATTTCTACAGTGATCAACTTGAATCTTACATTTGATACATTTGTAATTACAACTGGCGCTATGACTGAAGCTACTCATTACAATGTAGCTAATGTTCCTGCCGGTTTATCAGTATTGATTACTGCAACAGATGCAAATAATGCAACTGTTGAACTTACAGGTAATGCAACTAATCATGCAGACATAGATGATATTTCAAATATGGAAATAACATTTTTAAATGCTGCATTCACTGGTAATGACGCTTCAAATGTTACTGTTGCCTCTCAAACTGCATTGGTTGTTGACTATATTGATCCTTACATTGTGGATGTTGCAATTATTGATCCGGCATCTGGAAATTATCAGATGTGTGGATTGCCAAGTACTACTCCAATTCAGATTGAGATACAAAATCTTGGAGATATGGCGATTGTGGCTGGTACAACAATTGATATTACCGCAATTATTGAGAACAATCCAATGGTTACTGAAACAATGACTCTTCCTGATCTGAATCCTAACGATACATGGACTTATACTTTCACTCAATTGTTTGATTTGTCATTAATACAGGTGTATAACTGGAAATTTTATTTGCACAAGTACTTAAGTGACATTGACGCAACAAATGACACCACAGAAGGTACAATGGAGCACATTGAATTAACAGTAAATATTGATAATGGTGATACTGTAACTGTTGCTGCATTGCCTTATACTCTCATTGAATCTGATGTATTTGATGAATATGAATGGACAAATGAAATAGGTACAGTTTTAGGAACGACATCTACAGTTAATGTTGGGGCATACGGCTGGTATTATTTATATGTCGAGAATTATTCAACTAATTGTTCTGCAATAGATTCGATATTAATTTTAGAACCAGTCATTGTTGATTTGGCAGTGACCATGCCGGGTGCAATAAATTACCTCTGCGATTTAACAGCATCAGAACAAGTTCCTGTTTGTATCACAAATTATGGAAGCGCTGCAATTATTGCCGGAGAAACAATTGATGTTACTCTTGAATTCCCGATTGGAACTGTTTATGATGTGGGTACAATTACTTTGACATCTGATTTGGCAGTATTGGATGATATATGTATCTATTTTGGAAATACAGTTGATATGAGTGCGATAGATATCTATGATTTCGGTATTTATTTTACATACCTAACTGATTCAGATCATAATAATGATACTGTTTGGGGTTTTGTCAATCACTATGAAACTGTTGTTGATTTAAGTGGGGTAAATGACACTATTACAGTTGGAGCATATCCGACAACACTTGATGCCGGAGTATGTTCTAATCCCGGTGGATTTACCTGTACTTATTTGTGGGATGATAGTTCAACCAATCAGACATTAGATGTTTCACTTGATGGATGGTATTATGTAACTGTAACAGATGACAACGGCTGTGAAGGTGATGATTCTGTTTATGTTGTTTTGAACATTGGAATAAATGATGTTGAAAACATTTTCAGTGTTGATGTTTATCCAAATCCAAATAATGGATTCTTTACATTGGCTATATCAAGTACAAATGGTACTGAAAATACTGTTCAATTAATTGATCTTCAGGGTCAGGTAATTGAAACCAGAAAATTATCAGGAAATACAATTATTGAAACATTTGACATGACTGATATTGCTAAAGGTATTTATTATATTAAAGTAAGTTCAGATAATGGAATAAAAATTGAAAAGGTCGCAGTCCATTAGTGAACTAAATGATATTTTTTAAAAGGGTGGATTTATTCACCCTTTTTTTTAAAATTATTTTTTTAATTTGACTGAATATAAAAATTTTGTATTTTTATACTTAAATTCAACAAACTTTTCCTATGAAAAATTTTCTATTTATTATCGCTGTATTTATCATGACATTTATTGCTGCAGATTTAAATTCTCAATGCAATTATTCAATAGTACTATATGACTCCTTCGGTGATGGATGGGATACTGGTGAAGTTACTATTAGTGTTGCCGGTGTTCCTGTTGGGACATATACTTTAGCCGCTGGTGGAGGTCCTGAAACATATTATTTTTCAGTTAATACAGGAAACACAATTCATTCCACATATACTCCCAGTACTTGGCCAACTGAAAATGAATATCGAATTTATAATTCTGATAATGTATTGATTTTTACTGATGGAAATGCCGGAGTGACTGCTCCTACCGCAAATAACACCCTTGTTGGAATAGCAAACTGTCCTGCATGTTCTCAGCCAATTGCTTTAACTGCAACAAGTATTACTCAAACTTCTGCTTCATTGGTATGGACATCTTCTGCCGGATTATGGAATCTTGAGTGGGGTCTTGCCGGATTTACTCAAGGGACAGGAACATTAATTACAGGTACCACAACAAATCCATATCCTCTTGGAGGACTAACATCCAGTACTGCATATGAGTTTTATGTTCAGGCAAATTGCGGAGGGAGCGGATTAAGCTCCTGGTCAGGTCCATTTATTTTTTCAACTTCATGTTCTCCTGCAAATATTTGTACATATACATTATATATGAATGATCAGGGAAATAGCTGGAATGGTGCTTATGTTGAAGTAATTCAAAATGGAGTTTCAATGGGAACTTTCACCGTTCCTGGTGGAGGTACAAATACTGAAACCGTTGATCTTTGTGCCGGGTCAATTATAGAATTGTTATGGTATAGTGGTACTTACGATAATGAAACGAGTTTTGATATGCAGACACCCTATTCAACTTCAGTATATAGTTGGTCAGCTGGAGGATATCCGACTCCCGGAATTTTTCATACATTTGTTGCGACATGTACTCCTCCTACATGTCCTGATCCTACTGCATTATCAGCTTCAAATATTACAATAAACAGTGCTGATTTAGGTTGGACAGAATCAGGGTCAGCCACAACTTGGAATATCGAATGGGGTCTTGATTGGTTTACTCAAGGATCAGGAACAATAATATCAGGAACAAATTTAAATCCATATACTCTTGGAGGATTAGCTTCAAGTACTGCCTATGAATTTTATGTGCAATCCTATTGTGGAGTGGGAGATTTGAGTAACTGGATTGGTCCATTTCCTTTTACAACTTCCTGTGCACCTATAATTGCACCTTATTATCAGATTTTTGATTCAGGTTCTTTGCCAACATGCTGGGAAAATACACTTGGAGATTTCTTTGATTGGACTTTTGCAATCAGCACTCCAACACTTAATACAGGCCCTGAAAATGGGGATCACACTACTGGCTTAGGCTACTTTGCATATACAGAGGCTTCTAACCCAAATAATCCAAATAAACAAGCCGATCTATTAACTCCATTTATTGATATTTCTGCTTTATCTGCTCCTGCTTTGTCTTTTTGGTATAATTTGTACGGGGCAGGCATGGGAGTATTGCATGTTGATGTATATGACGGAACCTGGCATAATGATGAATTTTTGATTTCAGGAAATCAGGGAGATATTTGGACATTAGTATTTGTAGATCTTACTTCTTTTTCAAGTCCTGTTCAAGTTAGATTCAGAGGAATAACCGGAACTAGTGCTACAAGTGACATGGCTATTGATGATGTCAGATTTGATGAAATGACAACATGCCCACAACCTTCAATGCTGGATGCTCAAAACATCTCAGATTCGTCGGCAGACCTTATATGGAATGAGAACGGAAGTGCAACAGCATGGAATATTGAATGGGGATTGTCCGGATTTACACAGGGCACAGGAACAATTATTAGTCCTGTTACCTCCAATCCTTATTCTCTTTCGGGTTTATCCACAGTAACCTCATATTCTTATTATGTTCAATCTGATTGTGGTGGTGACCTGAGTTACTGGTCAGGTCCTTTCACATTTACTACTCTTATAGCTCCATATCCAAATCCTACCCCATGTGAAATAAATCTGAATATTCCTGACGGTGGTTGTATCGAAATTCCGATTGAGGTTACAGGTATTTCAGGATCACAAATGGGAACGGATTCATATCTTATGGATGTTAATTTAATTATTGACCATACATGGGATGGAGATTTAAATATTTCTCTTATTTCACCAACAGGTGTTGAAGTTGACTTGTCAACTCAAAATGGAAATGCTGGTGATGATTATGGAATAATTGACGGAACATGTACCCAGTTTACAAATTTTAATATGACCGGTGTAAATGGTATTATTTCTGCAGGAATTCCTCCATACCTTGGATCTTTCATCCCCGAAGGCGATTTTACTGATTTTAATGATGATTCAAATCCTAATGGATTCTGGGTATTGAAAATTTGTGATGCAATGGCATCTGATGTGGGAACTTTAGAATATGCAGAACTAAATTTTGAATTAATATTACCACCTGCAGAACTAATTATAAATGAATTGGATTGTGATCAGGCAATTAATGATACTTTAGAATTTATCGAAATCTATGATGGAGGAATAGGGAATTATCCTCTTGACGGAAATGTAGTTGTTTTATATAATGGTAGTTCTGATCAATGTTATGCTTCTTATGATCTTGATGGATATACAACCAATGCAAATGGTTATTTCCTGATCGGAAATGCAGATGTATCTGGTGTTGATATTGTTTTTACAGATAATTTACTTCAAAACGGTACGGACGCTGTTGCACTGTATGCAGCTGATGATTCTGATTTTCCCGTTGGTACTGTTGTGACTCTGACTAATTTGGTTGACGCACTTGTTTATCATACTAATGATGCATTCGATCCTCAGTTACTGACTTTATTGAACACTGGACAACCTCAGATAAATGAGGATAATCTTGGAAATAAAGATTATCATTCATGCTCAAGAATACCAAATGGCTCTGGAGGACAAAGGAATACTTATTCATATAATGCTGCAATTCCGACTCCAGGAGCATCAAATCAGGCAGTTCCGGTTTTGGTCTGGAGTAATCTTACTTTTACGGAATCTCTTGCAAATAATGGCAGTATTGGAAATTCCATATCTCTGGAATTAAACAGTCATACTTTTTCTCTAATAGGAACACTGACACAATCTGTTCATTATAATGCTTCTAACATTCCGGCAGGCTTAACTGTTCAAATTGATGTGATTACAGATACTACTGCTGTAATTCAATTGACTGGTGTTGCAGTTTCTCATCTTGATATAGATGATATATCCAACCTGACAATTTCATTTTTAAATTCAGCATACGCTGGTATTCCTGCTAATCTGATTATTGACAATTCAAAAAATAATATTGTTGTTGATTTCTTTGATTCTGCTCCGTCAACTATTATTTGGAATAGTGGAACTTTTTCAGAATCTGTTATAAATGATGGCAGTATTGATAATAATCTGATTCTATCTTTGTACAGTGAAACATTTATAGTTTCTTCCGGATTTTTAACAGAATCTACCCATTATTCAGTTTTAAATATACCAGCAGGTTTGACAGTTGAAATTGAAGTTATCAATGATACATCAGCAACAATTTCATTAACTGGAAATGCTGTAAATCATGAAAATGTTGATGATGTTGCAAATCTGGAAATTGCTTTTCTGGATGATGCTTTTTCCGGAGGATTGGCTTCAAGTGTAGTAAATTATAGTCAGTCAAACTTAATAATTGATTTTCTTGATCAATATTTTACTGATTTGGATATTTCTATTATTCCTGATACTCTGTATGTTTGTAATTTATGTGTTTGCCCCGGACCAGTTATATATATTACTAATACAGGAGATACTGATATCCCTGTAAATGACTCAATTTTTATAAATTATATCACAATACCTTTTGGCTTGAATACTGCTGATACAATAATTCTTAGTTCGGTTTTATTAATCGGAG
This sequence comes from Bacteroidota bacterium, assembly GCA_043826845.1. Classification (GTDB taxonomy): domain Bacteria; phylum Bacteroidota; class Bacteroidia; order Bacteroidales; family CAYTAU01; genus JBDRPR01. Next base: position 637 of record JBDRPR010000412.1, on the reverse strand, counting down.
ATTCAATTTCATACACTCCTGTAATAAATATTACGTCAACAGGAATAATATACTTTGAGACATATATCCATTATTTTAATGACCAGGAATCTTCTAATGACACAGTAATAAATATTATCAATTCTTATCAGAATAGCGTTGATCTTGGAGGAATTAACGATACTATATTCGTTTCTTCTTATCCTTATACTCTTGATGCTGGGTTATGTACAAGTCCATTTTTATGTACATATTTGTGGTCAACATTTCAGAATACTCAGTCAATTATTATTAATGCAGATGGCTTGTATAGTGTGATTGTTACTGATAGTTATGCCTGTTATGCAACAGATTCTGTATATGTTATATTGAATACTGGTGTTAATGATTATTCTTTGGGTTCTGATATTTTGTTATATCCGAATCCAAATAATGGATTATTTGTTGTTGAAATGCAAAACAAGCAAAATATTGAAATTGTTTTCAAGTTGTATGATGTGCAGGGTCAGATCATTGAGTCGACTAAAACTAGAGATTTAGAAATAAGAAAATCATTTAATTGTTCATTGTTGGCAAAAGGAGTTTATTATCTTGAAATTGATAACGGGTCAGGTCTGATAATTGAAAAGATTGTTGTTCAATAACAACTTAATTATAG
>JBDRPR010000411.1:0-4725 GCA_043826845.1 Bacteroidota bacterium | reverse complement strand
TTATCAATAGTTGTGTATAGAAATTATTCGCATAAAAAGAAAGCTAACATACTTTTAACTGATCAAAAAAACGAAATAGAAGAAAAAAATGAAGAATTGAAGCAATCGAACGAAGAAATTTCAGCACAACGTGATGAAATTGAAACACAAAGAGACCTTGTTACTTTTCAGAAAGAAAAAATAGAAGAAATTCACAGCCAGCTCACATCAAGCATACATTATGCAAAACGAATTCAGAATGCCGTATTGCCTGAAAAAGAATTTATTGATACGCTTCTGAATGACTATTTTATTCTTTTTAAGCCACGCGATATTGTAAGTGGTGATTTTTTCTGGATGACTATGCGAAAAAAACATTTGTTGGTTGCTGTTGCTGATTGTACCGGACATGGTGTTCCAGGTGCTTTTATAAGTATGTTAGGAATTTCATTCCTGAACGATATTGTTGCACGTGACGATGTTACTAAAGCAAGTCATGTAATAAATGTATTAAGGGAATATATTTTAAAATCGCTTCAGCAAAAAGGTAATGACAGTGAACAAAAAGATGGGATGGATATAGCATTTATCTGCGTTAATATGGAACCTGAATATACAGAATCAGGAACCGAACAATTCAATGTACAGTATGCAGGAGCAAACAACTCACTATACATAGCAAAGACAAAAGTTGAGGAGAAGGTTGTGAACGATTACTCTTCAACCATAGTTGAAATAAAGGGCGATAAAATGCCCATTTCGATATACAGAAATATGAATGATTTCACCAATCATGAATTAATTTTGCAAAAGGGTGATATTATATACTTATGTACTGATGGGTTTTATGACCAATATGGCGGACCTCATGACAGAAAATACCTGTCAATGAATTTCAGGAAATTGCTGGATGAAATTTCCGGTAATTCTATGGAAACGCAAAAAGAAATATTGAATGAAACTATAGAATCCTGGATGAATTATAATGGAAAAACTCATGAACAAACAGACGATATTACTGTGATGGGAATTAAAATATAAAAAGGGTTGAAAGTTCGGTATTTCGGGTACATGATTATTGTTATTGACGGATTGAGTAGTAAGATAAAAGTTTATCAGTAAAAATATAATTTCAGATTTATTCCATCAGCACAAAAGCTGCCTCCTCCTTTGTTCAAAAGACTTCGGTGAACACAGCATTTCCTTATTCAATAAGAACGAACGCCCCCCAGAAATACTGATCATATTTATTTCTCATTTCTTTCTGAGTTTCTGTAAATGCAGTTCGTACATCTTTTATTTTCAGGAGTTTTTTGTAAAATATTTCCATAAACTCTACCGTTTCCTTATCCGGGACTTGCCACAGGCTCATAATGATATATTTCACTCCAGCCATTTTAAAAGCTCTCTGGAGACCATAAACACCTTCGCTCCCTTTTATATCGCCCAGACCTGTTTCACAGGCAGAGAGGACAACAAGATCAGTATTATACATATCAAGTGAAGTTGCCTCTTGAGCAGTAAATATTCCATCCTCTTCCATAACAGAAATGTTGTTGTAGATTAAACTATTAGCTCTAGCCATAACCAAGCCAGACCTTAATAATGGATTTCTGCTGTTTTCGAAAATACTTAATCCGGAAGATAAATTATTGCTACGAAAGACAATGTTTTCATCAGGATTTGATAAGTATGAATCTTCTGAAAGCGGTTCCATATTAAGAGAATTAAAAAATCCATGCGTCGAAATGTGCAAAATATTACATTTAGCAGCAATCTTCTTAAGGTTTGTTTCATTAGCATCAATTCCTGAAAAATATTTTAGAGTGATATTTTCATTTTTTAAAATATCTGCAATAATATTAATTTCTTTTAACGTTCCAGGAAGAAAATTCCACAATTCAGCATCATTCGAATCCGTTGAATATTCAATCCCCCCAAATAGTCCAATTTCAAAGTCCTCTATTGGGGATTGATCACGATGAATCAGGCTGGCTGTATTACTTAATTGATTAAGATTATATATATCTGATAAATAAAATTCTCTATTCACTCGAATGCTTGGAAAAGAAATTTTATGAAGAATTCCATCAGGTGAATAATAAATTGTTTTTATGCCCGTCAAATATTCTTCCATAGGCTGCCATATTGCCTCATATAAAGATTTTTCAAGTTGAGCATTTGTACCATAGGCTGCATTTACTTTTTGCATATTATTACCTTTAGAACTATTTAAAATTTGAAGGATTTCTTTTTCTTCAAATAATTTTACCATTTCCGGATAATAACTATTCGCTTTTACTATGAGGGCACAATAAATTATTGAATCACTATTATTTTTTATTGGAAAATGAACAAACTCCACTGCGGCTTCATTTTCTTTGAGACAGTTTTTTATACTGTCCCATGTCATTTCCTGACTTTTTTCAAAATTGCTGAATGTCGTTGATTGCCTTATAAGTTTTTTTTCTATTTCTTCTGCCTGAGATTCTATCAGTTCCAAGTCTTTACTACGTATACCAATTGCCATTGATAATTGCCGGTTTATTTCCCTTCTCAAGTCAATCCACTCATTGTATAGAGCCATTAAAGATTGGTCTTTACTTTTTAGTATTCCGTATCGCAAAGCTGTTGATGAACGGAGCATTATTCCTTTGTTTCTTACTATATTGTTGTATACGTTAATAGTTATCTGTGGCATTGGGTTTTTCCATAATAATGCATATGAGTAAAACTGTGAAAAAAGAAAGGCATAATTACTAAAATACAATTCTTTTTCTTTTTCAGACAGAAATAAAAAGTTTTTATTGATAATCTGATTCGCAATTTCAAGACATTCAATAAACATTTTGGAGCTTTTTTCGTTATCGTTTTTAAGAAAATATATTGTCGCAAGATTGTATAAAGTATTCAGGCTGGATTCATGATATTTTCCGAATACATTTTTATTTATTTCCAAAATCTGATTATAAATTGATTCTGATTCATCAAATTCTTTCTTCAATTTGTGTAAAAAAGCTATATTAGATAAAACTGAAGCATAATCAGGATTTGATTCACCAAACATTTTATAAAGAATTTCAGATGACTGAGTGAGAAGTTCTTCTGCCTTATTAAAATTGCCGTTATTTCTGTAAAAAGAACTAATGTTTGCCATATTTATAGCATAATCACGACTATATATTCCATTGCAATTTTCATATATTTTAAGGGCTTTGTTTAACAGCGAATCAATTTCATCATATTTTTCATAATGATCTAATATAATACATTTTGCATTGATCAGACTCGCATAAGAGGGCGAACCCTCTCCGCTTATCGAATGATATATTTCCATTGCCTGATCAATTAAAGGCTCAGCTTTGGAATAATTTTCCAAAGAAAGGTAAAAAACACCCAATTCACCCATATTAGCCGCATACAGGCTATGTTTTTTACCTAGTTTACTTTCCATAATATTTAGTGCTTTTGTAAACAAAGACTCTGCCATCTGATACTCACCTGTTTTATTATACATTCGAGCCATGAGTGATATTTTCTCCGCATATTCAGGATGATTTTCTCCTATTGTCTCCAGATAAATTAACTGCACTTTTTTATAAAGAGAGTCAGCTTCTTTAAAACGACCTATATCAACATATAGATCTGCCAGTTCGCTTAAATAGAAAGCGTAATGCATATTCTGAGTTTCCAGCACAAATTCGATATCTTCCAGCACAAATAATAAATGATTTTCAGCATTTTCGAAATCGCCAGTTTTCTTAAACATCTCGGACAGATTGAAATAGTTACTGTATGCCGATAATAAGTAATCAATTTCATTGGTTTGAGCATATAAATCATTGTAAATATCAATGGTTTGCAAATAATAATTTTCAGCATCCTGATATTTGTTCATATTTACATTTAGCATACCATAATCACTTGTTATTTCGGCTATGGATGCATTATCTTCTAGATATTTAACTTTTATATTCTCCTTTGCTACTTTCAACAATGATTCTGCCTCCTGAAATTTCTTCATATCTATATAAAGCTCAGCCAGAATCTGAAGATTGTAAATATATTCCGTTTTGTTTCTGCCAGGATATTGCTTTGACATTTCAAGGGAATTTAACAGCACAGATTCAGCATTTGAATATTCTTCGATCGCATTATATATTGAAGCTTGTAATCGTAAACAATATAAAACCAGCCCACTGTTTCTTTTATTAACTGGTGTGATTATTTTAAATGCATCTTCTAACAATGATAAAGCATTGGAATAGTTCCCCATATCAGTGTATAAATTTGACAGATCTATCAATGATTCGTAGTATTCATTTGATTTTTCACCGAAAATATCTTTTTTTATCTGAACAATTTCAATAAATAATGGTTCCGATTTGACATAATTACTGCAGGTTTGATATAAAATTGCAAGATTATATTTAGCATCTGAATATTCGGTGCTTTTTGTATTTTTACTTTTCTCAAGAATATCAATGGTTTTTAAATAATATTTTTCAGCCCCATCATACATTCCGTTTTTAAATTGCATAAATGCAATTGTATTCATAAATTTTGCATAGGATATATTTTCAGTTTGTGAAGAATCTGTATTTTCCATATACTCGTTTGCGAGATCGAGAGCATCATATACTGATTCTGTATTGTATGTTTTAAGAATTTGCCTGGTGACTTTATCAAAATTTTGCCCATATACAGGGTAAAAACTAAATAATATAAGTGTATATAATAAAACTA
>JBDRPR010000410.1:0-4499 GCA_043826845.1 Bacteroidota bacterium | reverse complement strand
TACAGGAATATTAATTGTTGCAATACGGTTGTTGAAAAAGCATAAAATTCTGAGTTTTGGTATTTTTTTCTATTTAATATCAGTTTTAGTATTTTCAAATATCATTGTTCCAATTAATGGGATTATTGGTGAACGACTAATTTATATCGCATCTTTGGGATTTTCGATAATTATAGGATATATTTTATTTGAATTACGGAATATTATGAAGGTTAAAATAATACCGGTTATATTGCTTATTGTTATACTTGTTTCATGCTCCTTTAAAACAATAAACAGGAATTTTAACTGGAAAAATGAAACAACCCTTTTTGAAAATGACATTAAATACTTGCAAAACTCTGCAAAAGCCAATGGTGTTTACGCAACAAAAATTTTATTTGAGTTAGCAGATGATCCTAATGCAAAAAGTAAAAATCATAAAATTATTGAAGCAATAAATCATTTCAGCAGATCAATAGAAATTTATCCTGAGTATTATAGTTCCTGGAATAATTTAGGATATATATATTTTATGTTTTATGGGACTCCTGATAAAGCCATTTTCTATTTCGATAAGGCTCTGGAAATTAGGCCTGAGTATCCGGAGGCATTATATTATACAGGACTATGTTATGAAACAAAAGGGGATTATGATTCAGCTGTTGAATTTTATGAAAAAGCATTTGATGTACGTCCTGAATACATTGATGTGATTTCAAAACTGGCAAATTGGAACAATAAAATCGGAAATTATAATAAATCAATAGAATTGAATAAAAGGTTGATAGAAATTGATGCAGACCTTGATATCCCATACATAAATGTAGGGAATTATTTTTATTTAAAAAATGACTTATTGAACGCATTAAAATATTGGGAATTAGCCTATAAAACAAATCCTGATAATATTTATATGCTTAATAATATAGTAAATCTTACTACTCAACTTGGTTTAACCGACAAATCCGAATTGTACAGGGAAAAATTAAAAAACCAGTCAAAAAGATGACAGGTATTATTTTATCTGATAATTGTTACAGCTCCGGTTTCCTGATGTTCTATGTTTTGTAAATCTTTATATATAACAAGCCATGTATAAACTCCAAGAGGAGCTGAAATAAACTGTCCTTTTACTCTGCCATCCCAATTTTCGTTAAAATCTCTGGTTTCAAAAATTACTTCACCCCAGCGATCATAAATGTACAACTGGAAATTTCTTTCGTCAACACCATTGCCAAAAACCTGAAAATAATCGTTTAACCCATCATTGTCGGGAGAAAATGCAGAAGGAGCATAAAAAGTATATTCATTCTTAACAATTACAGTGCTGAAAACAGTATCTCTGCAACCATTTTCCGAACATACAACCAGAACAACATTATAATCTCCAGTAGGATAAATCGGGTACATATGATAAGGATTGTAATTGTTTGAAGAATCACCATCACCGAAATACCAGAAACAACTGTCAGCAAGTGACGAAAGATTTGTGAAATAAACCATAGGTTTAATAATGCTGACAACTTCAGGGTTAGCAATGAATTTTGCAGTTGGCAATTCCCAAACGCGAATCAGATCAGCAACGGTTTTGGAATTTTTACATCCAAAGTCAGAAGTTACCTGAAGACTTATTGTATATGTTCCAGGATCTTCAAAAACGTGTGTTGGATTGGCATCATAAGATAAATTATTGTTGTCATAGTCCCCAAAATTCCACACATAATACGCAGCCGGATAAATGCTGATAAAACTTACAGTAAAGGGCTGACATCCTTCAGTTGTATCAAGTTGGAATGACACACTGGGTAAAGGATGAACTGTGATTGTAACATCATCTTCCGCAGTAGATCCGCAAATATCTTCTACTGATATAGTATAATTAGCTGTTGTCATAGGATAGACGTTGAAAGGTACATTTTGCAGATTACCATTATAATATACCTCATAAGGGGGGCCAAAACCTGAAGTGGGATTCACATTAATGATAACCTGATCTCCCGGGCAAACTTCTGTTGTGTTCGCGAATACAGAAACCTGTACAGGAGGAGAAACATATATAATTGTAGTACTGTTATTGCTTGTACACCCGTTTATATCAGTAACGTACACGGTATAAGTTGTCTCGGATGATGGTGATACTGTAATGGAATTTGCTGAAATCGGGCCTGTATGGCTCCAGTTATAGGTATAAGGAGCAGTTCCTCCAACAACAGAAACATTTATCGTTGTTGATTCTCCATTACAAATAATGTGATCCTGAGTGCTTGAAATAATCATTTCCTGTGGTTGGGTAATAGAAAATCCCTGAGTTACAAAACACCCATTCGCATCAGTAACTGTAGAAGTATAGTTTCCTGGCGCAAGATTGACAAAAACACCACCGGGTTGAGTGATTCCTCCATTAATTGCATACTGCAACGCACCGGCTCCACCAGATGCTGTTATTGTAAATGTGCCATCATTAAGACCATAACAGGTCACATTAGTTGAGGATTGGCTATTTATTACAATTGAAGCAGGTTCAATAACAGTAAGAGGATTGCTTGTAACCGTACAACCGTTACAATCTGTTATTGTAACAGTAAAAGTTCCCCCAGGAAGGTTTGGAAATATACCATTTCCGTTTGATGTGCCTGTTATTGCATAAGTAACAGGAGGACAACCTCCTGTTGATGTTACAGTAACTGACCCATCTGCATCTCCATAGCATGTAACATCAGTTGAATTTTCAGAATTGATAACAATTGCAGTGTTTTGTGCAACAGTACCGTTTCCGGTAACTGTACATCCATTTGCATCGGTAACAGTGTAATTATATGTTCCTGCGCATAAATTTGATGCGGTTTGAGCTAACTGTCCATCGCTCCATAGATAAGTATATGGAACGGTTCCTCCAACAGGATTTGCAGTTACTGATCCATCACACATGCCGTTACAGGTAACATTTACAAATGTTGTTGTGGTAGTTGGATGAGCATATACTTCAATATCAATTGTAGTAACATCATTGCATGCGCCCATTGCTATTGTCTGAGTGACCTGATGGGGGCCCGGAGTTGAAAAAGTAATTGCTGCCGGATTTTCTGATGTTGAACTTGCAGGTGTCCCTCCTGAAAATGTCCAGGAGAATGTGTAACCAGCACCAGTATCACCCGTATTAGTGAAGTCAAATGAATTTCCTGAAAGACACTGATTTGCACTTGCAGTAAAGCCTGATGTGACAGCACCGGTTGTTGCAACTGTCATGTTGCCCGTTCCTGTACATCCTCCTGAGTCCGTTATAGTAACAGTGTATGGTCCTGCCGGAAGATTTGTGAAATTATTTGAAGCCTGAGCTCCGCTACCAATATTGTAAGTATAAGGTGCTCCATAACCACCGGTAGCTGTAATTGTCAGAGTTCCATTATTTAATCCGCAATCATCAGGTGTAGTAGTGTATGAATCCATAGTGGGTGAAGAAACTGTAATTGTTACATCATCCGTAACAACGCATCCTCCGGAGTCTGTAATTGTAACAGTATAAGTTGTAGTTGTGGTTGGTGTCGCAGTGGGATTTGAGACTGATGTACTCGATAGCCCTGTAGCAGGAGACCAGCTATATGTATATGGTGCTGCTCCATTCCCTGCAGTTGGGTTGCCCCCGAGATCCACTGACCCTCCGGGACATATACTCTGAGATGTCCCCGCATCTACCTGCAGGGTACTAATAACATTGACCGTCACATCATCTGTGACGATAACTGTGGATGTACCGTTACAATGCTGATAGACAGCTTCTGCAGTATAGGTAGTTGTTGTAGTCGGACATACGTTTACAGTTTGACCTGTCCCGATAAGTGTTGCTCCCTCATACCAATTTATTGTGTAATTTGGAGCACCACTGGGGGTGAATCTCCATGCTTCATCGTTAGCTGTCCATTGAACTGCATTTCTTCCCGGAGCTGGAACAGCGACTGTCTGACTGATATTTTGAATTCCTATAACACCAAGACCACCATTCCACCCGGTACAAACAGGTTTATAGTCAACATATACTTCAACACAATTTGTAGTCTCATATAAAACAATCTGTTGTGTTGTTGCAATACTATTGCAAGAATACTGGGCTACATTATTGAATTTAAAGACAAACATACGACATGGATATGTTCCTTCAAGAGAATAACTCATTCCTCCACCTGCTGGCAAATATGTATCATGATATGCTCCAAAGATGTGCATAGGTGAACCATAATCGTAAGGAATTCCGTTTGTGTAGGACCAGGGACAATATCCCGAGGCATCAGTAACATCAAATGAAATACAACCATTATCACCAATAATCAACTGATTATACATTCCTCCATAAAAACAGAAATCGAATGGAATATTTATTACACCACTCCAGTCATCATCAGAAGTAATTGGAATAACAGTCCCTCCTGTATATGGAAAAGGAGGTGCATAAGGAACTGAGGCAACAACATAAGAATCGGTAAGTCCTGTTTGGTGATAAGTAGCAGAAAGGTTGGTGCATG
>JBDRPR010000409.1:0-2140 GCA_043826845.1 Bacteroidota bacterium | reverse complement strand
TGAAATAAAATCATAATAATTAATTTCCTCATTTTTTATTTCAAATATATTATTCAAATATTTGTCGGCTAACGAAAATAAAATGAGTCCTACAACAAAAACAATAAAAGCAAAATACAAACTTTCATTCAATTTTGTTTTTGTCATCTTTTATTATTTGTCCATCTTTATAGTATATTTTTCTCATTATTCCACGTATGGGATCAATAGCTACAGTAACAATTCCATTTATTTTTCCATTTTCATATGGCACCTCAAGGCGCATCTCTCCTGTTTCTGAATATGTTTTGTGAATTCCCTCTGGTTTTCCTTTTATGAAAAAACCCTCGAATTCTAATTTATCAGATTCATAATAAAATTTAAAAACTCCATTATGAATCCCCTTTTCATAGAATCCGGTTGATTGGATTTTACCCGAATTAAAATAGGAATTAAATTTGCCATTTAATAGATTCCCTTCTTTATCGTATCCAGTTGAAGATAAAAATAAAATATCTTTGTATTTTACAGAAAAAAGTAATTCTCCTGTTTCATAAAAAATTCGTCCTCTTAAAATATCATTTATATAATCCCATTCCGATGCAACTTTTCCCGATAGAAAATAATTTTTTGAAATTCCATATTGCTTACCACATTTATAAAAAGAAATGTTTTTTATCTTCCCTGAAGTGAAATAACTGACCTGTTTTCCCTCAAGTAAATTGTTTTTAAAAAATTGTTCGGATTCAATAACCCCAGTTTTAAAAAAATAAATACTTTTGCCTTCGAACTTATCATTTTTTACAAACAGTTTAGCTAATAATTTTCCCGATTCATAATAGATTTTTACTTCACCATTCATTTTATTATTAATATACGGGACTTCTTTCATTAGTTTTCCGGATGGGTAAAATTCTTTAAAAGTTTTTTCTTTTTGTGAAAAACATAAAATAAAAAAAGAAAATATAATTATTCCCAAAATTGTTTTCATTTTTTCTCCATTAAATTAAATTTATTTACCACAACACTTTTTCATTTCTATGCATTCCTTCTTGCATTCATCAAAAGATGAAATAATTTCCTTCACCAAATAACTGTTTTTTAAGGAAATAATCCAAGCTGGAAGAATGACTTTTTTTGGAGTTATTAAATGAAAAATAATATCAATAATCATATGAATATTAACTGCCCTGAGTGTACCTCTTGCTGTGCATTCTGCGATACATTTTTGACATTCATCAGCATCATATTTTTGAATTATTGGAATTATCATTTGAATGTTTTTTGTGTCAGCTTGAATTGTTTGTCTAAATATGTTCCAAAATTCCGATGGAGTCCACTGTGTTCCAAAAGGATCTTCTAGATTTATTGGATTATTCTCAACAAATGAATTTAAATTCAACCCCCCACTCAACCCTATTGGATCCTCCGATATAAACCTCCCCAGCGCCGGATTGTAATAGCGGTGATAAAAGTAGTTGAGCCCGGACTCAGAGTCATAATATTTCCCCTGGAAGCCCAATGGGGTCTTGGTCGTGCCGGACTGGCTGACCAGGTTGCCGAAGCTGTCATAGACGCGGGCATCGGCGACCTGATGGTTCCTGTGATCGTAGACCTTGTAGATGGTCCCGACCTGGTCCCTCATGTAGGAGTACCAGCCCTGACAATATTGATGGTCAAAGATGCGCGACCAGTCGCTGGTTCGGAGTATTCCAGGTGGCCCTCATAGTCGTCCTCGCCCAAACCGGTGGTCAGATACTTCCTGATCGGCTGGTATTGCTCGTTCAGTTCGTAGGCCAAAGTGTCCCCTTCCCAGAAAAAGTTAGTGATGGCATTGTTCACGTTCTTCTGCAGCCTTCTCCCGAAGATATCATACTTGTATGCAGCGGCAATATCAATCGGGGCAATGTCCGATGCCCGGTGTTCGAACCCGATCAGCCGGTTCTCCGAGTCCCAGTAGTATGTTTTGGTTTCACCAGTGAGTTTGTTTCTTTCGGATGTCATATTGCCGTCGGCATCATAGGTATACTCATGGGTAGTGGATTCATTCAGGCGGTTCAGGTCATCGTAGATGAACGAGTTGGAAAGCGAGGTCAATCTGTTACCATTATCATCGTAGCTGTAGGATTCAGCAAAGGGCTGGGGCAACGTATGAGCGATC
>JBDRPR010000408.1:0-5462 GCA_043826845.1 Bacteroidota bacterium | reverse complement strand
ATTTAAATTGAGAACAACTATCATAGACGCCCACCCTCTCCCTCATACATGCATCACAGGCCATGTCATTCCGAATGAAACGTAGTGAAATGAGGAATCTTAAAAAATGTAAATATGTTATTTTGCGTAACATCAGTTATTTACTATAAATTCCTAACTTATTTTTTCCAATACTTTCATTATAAGCGGTTTTTTCTATTTTTCAACTGCCTGTCTACTCATTTCTTTTCTATTTTCTGCACCAATATCTGTTTTCAAAATCAATAGTTTGCACTTTATGAGCATCGGTATGTATCTGCAAAGGTTGAAAGCCGAAATGCCGCCCACAATAGAAGATAACCCCGACTCTACCGGTCGGGATTTACAATTCTATGCCTTTGTCTTCGTGCCTCGTCAAAAGCAAGAATTGTATAAATAGATATTCCTAAGCGTTCAGTTTTTCTAGTAAATAACTTATTACTACCTCTCCGGAAAACCTGAAAGCCCTTTCATCGTTCCTCTGCGTTGCACTCAGAAAAAGCTTTTTTAACGGTTTTCCTCCTGTAAACAGTATGGGAACGCATCTCTCCTTCGTCGTTCTTTGTTCCCATACAGTTTACCCTTGCACACCCTTTTCAATTATCAATCAATTTCTGAACGCTAAGGACTATCACTATTGCTGGCCGGCATTTCGGCTTCTCTGGCCATCTGTTGTATTTCACCCGGTTTTATCATGTAAAGAGAGATTTTTTTATTGTATCACTTTCAATATTTTGTTGAATGCTCCAGCGACTGATCATTTTGCCGGATATGGGAAGTTCTGTGTCAAGAAGAATCAAAGATGCCGATTTTATTTTTTGCAAATCTTTAATAATTCCCTTTCCAATTTCAAGCATTTCAAGAATAAACCCAAGTCGTTTAATTACAGCCTGAGACTTAAATTGAATCGCATATTCAAGAAGCCTTTCATAATTGATGTTTGTCCTTGACTGATAAATTGCTTTGGATATTTCAACAATACCACCGGCATAATCCGGTTTAAACAAACAGTCGATGAACGTTTTTTCGAGATCGGAGCATTCTACTTTGTGAAAGTTGTCAATCCAGATTTTCTTATGTCCGAAGAAATGTTTTTCGTTGTGGTAAATAAACTGGAATGGTACTTTCTTAATTTTAATTACCGCCGGACGCAATTGTTTTGATACAACCAACTGTTCTTTTAGCGATGGCTGTGTAATCAGGTTATGAATTTGCAGAGCTGAGTAATATCCGATATAGTGTTCGGTGTCTTTTGCCAAGCATTCCGTAATCAGGTGCCAGTCGGGCATGAATGTTTCGGCATCTTCTTCATAAGGTATAATATAGTAAAAGCCTTCTTTAAGTCGCATCAGCAAACCACGCTTAGTCATATCGCTGAGTAATTCTCTTATTGCACTAACTGATGAATCGGGAAGAGCCTGAAATGCCTGATTGTATTCAAAACAATTCATATTTTGCCCGATAAAATAGGATAACAGCTTATTTGACTGGGTAGAAATATATTTATTCTTCATAGTAGTAGAATCAGGATTAACCTGATAAATTTACTATAAATAGTAAAAACGGATAGCATAAATGATGATTTTGTTCTGAAATCAAATAATAATCTTCAAGGAAACAAATATTTAATTCTAAAATGAACAAAAAATTGTCATGATCACAATGTAAAATAATATGCTGATAAAAAAAAGTTTGAGGAAAATAATATTTGGTTTCGTTTTTTGAGAGCCTTATATTAAGGTTCTACAGTGGCGTGAGAGGTTCTCCCCTTCAGTCTTTACTGGCGGGGCAGCCTCGATTAGGCATTATATATTATTTTATTTAATTGGTCAAGTAATGCTAATTTTAGCGATTCCTCTTGAATTAAGCTATACATAAATCCTTTTTTTCCGGCGTCCTTTAAAGATGCGCCAAAATGATATATGTCTACTTTGTCAATAAGTACAAATCTGTCGTGAAAAGAGTCATTATAAATGATGTTAAGTTTTCCATATTGCCTTTCAGCTAATTCAATTGAATACTTTAATGCATCATTCATCGTTTTATTTGATGTTACAATAGTCAAATTTGATTTTGTGTTTTTTGATTTTATAAAACGAATGATTTTGTCATTTAAATATGAGTCAATGAGAATAATTTCATTATTTGCAGATTCAATTATTTCTCCAATTTTCATAAGTGCGTCAAAACTTTGACCGGTAAAAAACACACCTTCTTTTGTTACGCTAAAATTAGCAACAACCATATCGTTTATTCCATTGAGAATGTCTAAATAATAGCTAATATCAGTGCAAATCTTTTCAATTGCAATTTTATTATACCTTGTTTCATCAGAGAGTAAATGGCTATCAATTTTACAAATAGAAAAACTCTCAAATAAATCAGGTCTTAAATTATCCGCTTTCTCTTTTGTCTTTTGATAATTCACATAAAGTTTATCTACCTCTTCTCTCGGAATTGTCGAAGGATATTCTTTTTTAATCCGTAGTGCAAGGTTATAAATTGCATTTAATTTCGCTATTATTTCATTCATGAGTCAATTTTTCTATTTAATGCCTAACGAGTGGCTAACCACCATTCTGCCCATTATTTCACAACCACCCTTCATTTCCACTCAACAAATGTAAAATAATAAGCTGATAAAAAAAAGTTTAAAGGAAATAATATTTGGTTCCGTTTTTTGAGAGCCTTAAATTAAGGTTGTACAGTGGTGTGAGAGGTTTTCCCCTTCAGTCTTTTTTGGCGGGGCAGCCTCGATTAGCAACTGTGCGTTTCTTCTCCAGATGGTTTATATCCGTGCCAATAGTTTTCGATTATACAGTAACAAAGAGTAATCCTCACTAATTTATTACTATCATTTTTCTAACCATACTTTTATAATTATTAGCTTCAATGTAATAGAAATAAACCCCATTGCTGAATTCTGACGTAGGAATGTTAATAGAACTCATACCATTATTAATTAAAAGTTGTTTGGTTGGTTTACCATTTGAATTGCAAAAAACTATTTGTCCTTGCTCTATATCCGCAGGTAACATGAACTCTATTATTGTAGATTGGTTAGCTGGATTTGGGAAAGGGTTTGAAATCCCTTTTTGAACATTGCAATATGAATTCTCTAAAAAATCATCGTTTGATGTTATTGAGCAAAATTCCTTTTTTAATACTACTGTGCCAACTGCATATGCTAGGTTGGGATTTCTTACAACAACAGAGAACAAATGATGATTAGAATTGCATTCACATTGATCTATAGACCATGTCGAGCCACCATTATTTGTCTTAATTATGTTTCCAAAAAACCCAACGGCGTAACCATTATTTGGATCAGAAAAACAGACTGACTTTAAATCCATGTAGACTGGGGAAATTTGAGTGGTCCAGGTATTGCCAGCATCAGTAGTTTTCATAATAATACCACTTCCCCCAACAATATACCCAATATTTGGAGTAGAAAAATAAATAGAATAAAACCCAAAGTAAGCTCCCAGAGTTTGGAGAATCCAAGTATCTCCACCATCTATTGTCTTGTATAATTTCCCCCCTGAGCCACTGGCATAACCGACTAAATTATCGGTAAAAAAAACAGAGTATAATTCATCGTTTGTGCCTGTACTTTGTTTGACAACCCAATTATTGCCTCCATCAGATGTTTTTAATATAGTTTCTTTCGAGCCAATAGCAAATCCTGTATTTTCGTCTGTGAAAAATACTGAATATATAATATCTGTAAACCCACTTGTCTGTAATATCCATGTGCTTCCTGCATTAATAGTTTTTAAAATGGTACCCGAACCTCCAACACTGTATCCAATATTATCATTTACAAAAAAAACTGAATATAATGGTTGACTAGTCCCACTTTGCAATTCAATCCAACTATTACCTCCATTCACTGTTTTAATTATCTCAGCAAAACCAACAGCATAACCTGTTGTGTCATTTGTAAAAAATAATGAATTAATGAAGGGTGTTGAAACATTTTTATTTGCAAACGTCCAGTTTCCCTTAGTTGTAAATGAAGAATTTCCGGAGTAGAAAGTTCCACTTAAATTCACGTACTTGGTTCTATAGTGATATTGTGTATTTGGAGATAACCCTGTTAAATACGCCGATACACGAGTATTGCCGGTCTCAGAAATTGGGCTTTGAGAAGCAACTATCGAGCTTCCATAATTAGTAGAAGTGTCATATTCAAAGGAAACGTTTGTATTTTGGTTCTCAGAAAAAACATTACCGTTGAGTATTGCTTCGGTACAGTTAATACTAGTTGCAACTGTTGACGGATATATTTTAATTATTGCAAATTGATTTAAGGTGTAATCATAAGTCCCCGGATTTAATTGTGTTAAATAAAAATAGCCATCGTAATTACCGTTCCATCCCCAGTTAAAATGAAAATAATTTGTACCCTGATACCCATCGCAAACAAAAGCATGACCTGGTGAAGAACCGCCTACATAAAATACTGGATGCATGGAATCGATCTCTGCTTTGATAATATTTTCCCATTCAATATTAGTATAACTACTTTTATCAATAAATTCGACATTATGAGAATAATTAAAATAATTTCTAAGCGAAGCTGGTATTCTGCTAGTACTTGCACAAGACTCCCCTGGCCCGTAATTCATCTTAACTGAGACCCCTATATGATACATTAATGTTGAGACTGCTGTTATTTGGTAATTAGTACCACCACCTGAATAACTGTTAATCATATTTGTCCAGTCATAATAAGTTGACTCGAAATCTGCAGTAAGAGTTCCATATGTCTGATGATTGTATGTATATGAAACAATTCCATGTTCTGGAAATGACCAGTATTTTAATATTTGTGCTAAAGCTGTGGCAACACATCCAGTTCTAGCGTGGTTGCATGGACCAAGAGAGTCAAACGGACAAAACTCGTTATAGTTGCAGGACTGACCCCATGTTGTGCTTAACAATGGATTCCCTTTGACTTCTTTTCTGCTAGAAATACATTTAAGTCTTTTCCATTCCTGAACAATTGTATTATCTGAAGACAAATTATTTGATTTGATATAGATAATCTCTTGTTTCCTGCTTTCCATCCACTCTCCAAACGCTGGTGGTTGATCACTTGTTGAATAATTTCCTAAAAAAGTATATCCTAGTATTGGAAATGCTCTTTCGTCTGCTGATACAATAACAAATCCTTTATTATCATTGATATTAAATATATAATACAATGTATCAGACCCTTCACAAACAGTAAAAACATCTGAAACTACAATATCCTCATAGCTCAATTTTATTTCATTATTGTCATGTTGATAATAATGATTTATTGCTGTTTTCTTAGCTATTTCTTGAGAAACACTCTGACCAAATCCATTTAAAAAATAGAATGTCAGTATTAAAACCGTGAAAATTCTCTGTTTCATTTTTTTTGATTTAAAGTTATTATTCATTTATTTTTT
>JBDRPR010000407.1:0-6229 GCA_043826845.1 Bacteroidota bacterium | reverse complement strand
TGAATTCTTTAAATAAAAGATTTCAAGATAGGATAATCTACCAGAATAAATGAAATGGAAAAATAGCATTTGGAGGATTGAGAATGCATAATATTATTCTATAGTCATTAAAAATAAATGAATTATGTAAAATCATCTCATAAAATGACTCAACCATAAATGACCAATTGAAAAGTTTTTTTGTAAATAATGAAGTTTGTACAGTATTCGAAAAAATTTGACAGCTATTCTTTTGATCTATTATATTAATTTTTTCATCAATTGAATCAGACTGAAAACATTCTGAGCTTGTAAATTTGAACTTTAAAGTTGGAATTATGGTAAATTTGTATAAATAAAAATTTACTGCAATTATCTGTATTACAAAATAGTATATTATCAGTTTCTTTACTCTTACCATGAATCAAAGATATATATATTTGAAATAGATTTATGACTTATGAATAGATTTATTTACGTCACTTTACTATTATATTGTTTTAAAGAAAACATCGGGATAAAATAATTTTGATGTGCTGAACTATAAAACTAATCCTAATCTATAATGGAAAAAGTCAATATCTCTTGTTCCCTTGTTGTCCCGAATATAACCTTGTATTTTAGCATTTGTACTTTCTGCAATTACATTTTATAAACTGTTGTTATGCCAATTTTCCGGAATTTAATACTCAATATTAATTCCTACCTGCATACTTTTACAATAAATTAATGATTCAATCTATCAAAAACGACTCAAACAATACACAAAAAAAATATTGAATCCCCATATAGCCGGATGTGTCACTTACATGGGTTATGTGCAACAAAGGTCATGATGAATTCCTCTTGTTTTCATATCTAATATACGATTAAACAAAGGACACGGCTCTTCTATACTTTACTAATGGAATTAATCATGCCCTATATGTTATGCACTGACGTTTCTTGTCTGTCCGTATGGTTCTGTCAAATTGCATTTTCATATTAAACTTGTCAAATTACTGCTTCATTTTTCTTTTCTGTCTGTGTTGGCTTTTTCCAACTTCTTTAATTCCTTGTCAAAATCTGATTCAATCAATTTGTCCTGAGCAATCCGGTATTTTTCAAACTCACTTTCGGCAAGTGCCAGAGCAACTTTGTGAGATACTTTCCCCTGATGTTTCAAAACAGCTTCCTCATTGAACTGCAAAAACGCATCTAACTTTTCAACCCAATCTTTCATATACATTACTACACCTTTTTGTGCCTGGTTTTCTGCATAATCCAAATACATTGTTACAATTCGGTTCAATCCATTTAATTCTTTTTCGTTCAGATAATTTTTTGCAATGCCCACATCTGTCTTTCTTATTGCACCTTTAGGAGCATTTTTCCAAGTTATTAAACCCATATTTTCTTTTGCACTGTCCACTCTTGCAGCTATCAGTTCAGCTGCAGTTTGTCCGGTAATTGCCCAATGTAATTTGTTTTGGACGGTGACAAAAAAATCTTTTGTTATCTTTTCGTTTACATCATAATCGGCACTGCATTGACTGTAAATATCGGTTATTTTTTGATAGAACCGCCTTTCGCTGCTTCTGATGTCGCGAATGCGGGCAAGCTGTTCTTCGAAGTAATCTTTACCAAAAATATTATTTGGGTTTTTCAGCCGTTCATCATCCATAGTAAATCCTTTGATGATGTATTCTTTTAACCGTTCTGTTGCCCAAATACGGAAAGCTGTTGCTTGCTTGCTGTTTACTCTGTAACCAACAGAAATGATTGCGTCGAGATTGTAGTATTTAACTTTTGTTTCTTGTGTTTTACCAATAATAGCACCGTGTTGAGTGGTGTGTTCCAAAATGGAACTAACCACTTCTTCTTTTAATTCTCCTGTTTCAAAAATATTTTTCAAGTGTTTAGTAATAGCAGGACGCTGCACGCCAAACAAATCGGATATTTTTTGCTGTGTTAGCCATATAGTTTCGTTTTGCAAATATATTTCAACTTTTACTTTGCCATTGGGTGTGGTGTAAAGCAATATTTCGTTGAACCCTTCTTGCGCTGTCATTTGTTTTTTTGGCATTTTTCTATTCATTACCTTCAAATACCTTTATTATGGTCGAGAATTTCAAATCTTTAACATCATTTTCATTTTCGATATCTGTGCTTTTTTTACACAACATAATTCACCTAATTGATATTGAGTCATGTTCTTTTGGGTTCTTATCTTTCTGACGATTTTTCCTTTGCCATTTCTTAATTCATATTCAATTGTCATTTTCTCAAAATCATTCATTTCCATTTTTGAAACTGTTAAAGTACAAATATAATAAATTTCCTATTAGGGAAACATTCTTATTGTGGTTTATTTCGCCACTTGTGCATAACGTTGTGGCTATGGGATGTTTTATGCCCTATGGCTTTTGTTACTAACCGTGCTTTCTTCTGTTAATCAATACCTTGTACTGTTTTTCTACTCTTTAATAATTCCGCTGCTTATATTTTTATATTCGTTTATTGTTAAATAAAGCTTTTAAAGGAATAGTCAAACAGTCTAGTCCTTCAAACAGCGAACAGAATAGCCAAACGTCTTATCGCCGTATTCAGCGAACACATCTGCTTTACCATAGTACAGGCTGCGTAACCATGCGTGAGACTCACCGTACTCTGTAGTCGACCACAAGTAGCCGTCGTAACCCAAACTGCCGAAAGAACCATCGTTGCTGCCTCTGCCTCCGCCTGGCAAGCCTGTAAAGCCCGAAGAATTATCTGCTTCTGTGTTTGGGCTATTCCAATACATTGTTCCTTTTTCTTTCATTTTGCCACCTGCAACATCTTCTCCTCCTATATAATCTGTTAAAATAGTCCATTCTGCATCAGTTGGTAAATGCCAGCCATCAGGGCAGACTTTACAGGCTGTTTCCCAATTATATAACCTGCCATAAATTTCAGCATATAAAGGATTATTATCATATACCCAACTACCATTGTCTGAATCATAATTCAGGTTTTCTGCCATCCATATCTGGTTGCCGATTTTTACCCATTTATAGCTTTGTCCATCTCGGCTATCCTTAAATGTTCCTGACTCATTTGAGCATCTTATCAAAGTAATTGATAATAAGATCAGAATTACTAATTTATAAGTTTTCATAATTAACAGTTTAACAGGGTATAAAAACAATCTCAAATTTATGTATTTTACCTTTTAATTGCACAATGTTTTCATAAAATTCCCATTTTCGAGGCTAATTTTCCAGCCCGAATTCGAGGCTTTTAATTTCTCCAAATTCGGGACTTGTGAAAATCCCAAATCAGAGGCTAAATTATTTAAAACTCTTTTCATTTTTTAAAAGTTTTCATTACGTTTTTATAGACATTCATTGTGTCTGTTTCAAAATAATCATGCTCATCAAACTATGCTAGTTTTATTTTTGCAAAATGTAACCCAGTCAATCGGCTTAGGCAACAAGCATACATAAACAATTGTCCTAATGGTTTTTCTTTTGCTGCATTAGGTTTATAATCTAGGATAATTACATCAGAACCTCTTAATTGTAAAATATCAATATGCCCTGTAATAAATCCATCACTTGCTGCTAATGTCTTCAGGAAGGGCATTGATGATTTAGCTGTGTCAAGATAAACTGGCACTTCTGTTGCCAAAGTTATTGAATCGTTTTCTAACAGGACTTTTTCCACAGCCCAATGCCTCCTTTTATTGTCCCTTGCATGTTCTAAGGCCATTTTTGCAATAACTTTGCTTACATTTCCGGTTTGAGTTACTTTTATTTCATGAATATTTAACTTTACTTCTGATGCTCTTGATTTACAATTTGAAAAAATATTTTTGTCAATTTTTCCATTTCTTACATCATTTAAGTAGCTGTATAGTTTCGGAATTCTATCTCTGACAAAGTTTTCCAACTTAAATTTATTATGCTGGTATAAATAAATTACGCCGTGATCGTATTTGTGGGTTTCAATTATTTTGTTCTGTTCTTTAAATTTGCGAATTTTTAATGCATACTCAATAATTGTAAAAACTTCTCGGTACTCACTTATCCAGTTTGCAATTGTACTTGTTGGAATAGTGTATTTTTCTGAAACTTCTTTTATTGTCAATCCTTTATTGTAATTTGTAAGAGTCTTTACTATTTGTGAAACATTGTACGTTTTATTGATGAAATTTGAATCAGAGAATTTTTTTGAACAGTCTTTGCAAAAGTAAACCCGTACTTCTTTCATTTTGTTTTTCCGAGTTCCTTTTTTGATAAGATTCTTCGAACCACAATTCGGGCAGGTTTTCTTTTCAATATTTTCTTTCTTCTCTGTCATTGTTTATTGCATGCTGTTAGTCTTTCACGGCTTGTTGGTAACATATAGGGCATGATTAATTCCTCTTGTTTTCATATCTAATATACGCTTAAACAAAGGACACGGCTCTTCTATACTTTACGAATGGAATTAATCATGCCCTATATGTTATGCGGTCGTGCTATATTTTTGTGTCGTTTTGTGAGTAATATATTAAAAATCAATCAAATAATCCCACGGTTCATTTCCATTAACCTTTAAAGGATTTCGCTACCTCTTCGAACCCCTTGATTACATACTCAATGCCACTTGTACCATGTCCGGTTTTTATCCAAATCATTTGCCTGTCGTTCAATTGAAACTTACCATGATCTTTCCTGAATTTCAACAGGGCTTCTCTCAATTGAGGCGTAAGAACTGATTCGACCAAATCCTTGCTCTGCCCCAGAATACTGAATGTTTTATCAAAATTTGAGTCACCTACCTTAATTTCGGTATAGTTCACAAGGTTGCCGAGCAGCGATTCGGTACGGATTAATAATCCAGTGCCTCTATATTTTGGGGGTAAAGTCATCTTTACCGTTGTGATTTGCGAAGTCATATTCTTCGCATTTTGTGGTCTTCGTGCCATGGACAAAGAGTTTGTTTCTCCATACGGATTTCTTGCCAGATATCCTGGTTCATTACTGTAACGGTTAAAAATTTCAGGTGTCACGACAATATCCAACTCTAATCTCTTGATTCTGAGTTTAGGATATGATAGATACCCTTTGTTTTCAAACCTTTCAGGCATGGGTGCACCTATAGCCTGAGCCAGTTTTTCATAGTTTGCAATAATCTTTTTTACAAAACGATTTTGTCCCTTCTTCCCTGCATTTCTTGTCGCCAGAATAATTACAGGAACAAGGATAACAATAATGACAACCACCGTAATAATGATGTACTTAATGGTGCCGCCAGATGAAAACAAATCAGTGTCCATAGTTCTTGGTTTTAAAGTGAATAAAATAATATTATGTCAGAAAACTAATATTTTTTCGTAACTACTCACCCCGTGACTACGGAGTACAAAAAGTAAAGATAAAAAGAAAATATTAGATTGACAAAAAAAAGAAATATTTTCATCAACTGTCTGATGTTCAATAGAAATGGTTGCAGGTATTGTATGGAAAACAAAATTGAGCGGAACTTTGCAGAAAAAATATTCCCTTGCTAAGAGAAATCACCATAGAGTCACTTCTTGAATATATAAGGAAACTTGAAGCGAGAGTAACTTATATTGAATAACTGGAGGCGAGGATAGCCGTACTAGAGAAAGAAAATGCTGAACTCCGTGCAAGGTCAGAAAAATACGAACACCCAAAAAACAGCAACAATAGCTCCATTCCCCCATCTAAAAATAAAAATCGTCCTAAACGCAAGAGTCTGAGAGAAAAGTCCGGGCGTAAACCAGGCGGTCAGAAAGGGCATAAGGGGACAACTCTTCAAATGGTTGATAATCCTGACAAGACAGAAATTCTTGTGCCGGATTTTTGTAACTGTTGTGGGAATGATCTACGTAGTATAGAAACTCAGAAGGATTATAGAGATTACTTGTTTACATTTCTGTATAACATAGATGTGCCACCAGATAACAATGGTTCCGAAAGAGGTGTCAGAAATTTTAAAGTCAAGCTAAAAGTATCTGGTCAGTTCAAAACAGGACAGAATACATTCGCAAAAATCCGCTCAATTATTGATACTTGTAAGAAAAATAAAATTCCTGTTCTTCCGGCATTAAATCTTGTCGCTCAAATGCCTATATTTGCGGGTGTGTAGTTACATAGATTTATTTAAGTCACCTTACTATTATATTGTTTGGTTGTGTTTTATGATATTGTAGAAAATAAATATAGTAAATCATTCCTTTTCTTTGCCTCAATCCTAAAGGAAGGAAAAGGAATGAGTATAC
>JBDRPR010000406.1:0-3098 GCA_043826845.1 Bacteroidota bacterium | reverse complement strand
ATTGCATAACCTAACATAATTCATTAGGTATTTCATTATATTTTAAAAATTCTAATGAGTAATTTGCTCTTCCTGAACTAATAGTTCTCAAGGATGTAACATATCCAAATGTTTCAGATAATGGGATATTTGCTTTAACCGCTTTGAAATAATATCTTGTTTCCATCCCAATAATGTCAGCTCTGCGTTTATTTAAATCTGATGTTATATCACCCATATACTCTTCCGGAGTTACCACTTCAAGACTCATTATAGGCTCAAGCAATATCGGATTTGCCTGACGTGAAGCTTCTCTGAATGCTAATTTGGCTACTGTTTCAAATGCCAACTCATCAGATTCATCAATCCTGTATGAAGCTCCTGTCAAAACAACCTTCAAATTATGCAATGGATAACCTGCTATCGGTCCATTAAACATTACTTCTGTGAATCCTTTTTCTATAGATTTAACGTATTCATTGGGTAATGTTTCTTTACTTAATTCATTTAAAAATTCTAATCCGGAAGATTCATTATCTGCAGGAGAAATTATGACTTTAATTTCTGCGAATTTTGTTTTTCCTGATCCCGACCTTTCAAATATTTGATGATTTTCAATAGATGTTTTTATTGCTTCTTTATAATTTACCTGAGGATTTCCTTTGTTACAAGAAACATTATATTCTCTATACAATCTGTCAAGTATAATTTCAAGATGAAGCTCACCCATTCCACTTACAATAGTTTGTCCACTATTTTCGTCTATCTTTACAGTAAAAGTCGGGTCTTCATCAGATAGTTTTAATAACGAATCATTCAATTTTTCAATATCTGCCTGAGTCATAGGCTCAACTGCCAATCCCACAACAGGTTCTGGAAAATGAATGGATTCAAAAACAATTGGATTATTGTCATCGCATAATGTATCTCCTGTTGCTATATCTTTTAATCCGATTATACCGCATATTTCACCAGCTTCTGCAGATTTAACAGGAATTTGTTTATTTGCATGCATCTGGAATATGCGTGATATCCTTTCCTTTTTATTTGATCTGGGATTATAAATTAATTCGCCCTCTTTTAAGGTTCCCGAATAAACTCTGAAATATGCAAGCTTCCCTGAAAAAGTACTGGTAGATATTTTAAAAACCAAACCTGATAAGCTTTCCTGTGAATTTGGTTTTCTCGATTTTTGAGTTTCAAGTTTCGGATCAACTCCAAAAATTTCTCCAATATCAATTGGGCTTGGCAAATATGCAGCAACCGCATCAAGTAAATTCTGGACCCCTTTATTTTTAAAAGAAGCTCCGCAAAGTACAGGGATTACTTTTCTACTTAACACACAAGCCCTTAATGCATTTTTAAATTCTTCAATTGAAATCGAATCTCTATCATCAAGAAATTTTTCAAGCAAGTTATCATCAAATTCAACTATTGTCTCAATTAATTTTTCCCTCCACTCCTGTGCTTCGTCAAAATATTCAATCGGAATATCTATTTTATTAAATTTGGCACCCAAGTCTTCATTTTCCCATGTAATTGCTTTTTGTTCAATCAAATCAATAACCCCACAAAACTTTTCCTCGTTTCCCATCGGAATTTGAATAGGTACCGGACATGCATATAACTTATCCTTTATTTGGGCGACAACTGAATAAAAATCAGCACCCAGTCTGTCCATTTTATTCACAAATGCCAAGCGAGGAACATTATAACGATCAGCTTGTCTCCAAACAGTTTCTGATTGAGGTTCAACTCCACCAACTGCACAAAAAATTGCAATGGCTCCATCTAAAACACGTAAAGATCTTTCAACCTCAACTGTGAAGTCAACATGGCCAGGTGTATCAATAATATTAATTTTATAATCCGTATTATTGTAATTCCAGAAAGCTGTTGTGGCAGCTGATGTGATAGTGATGCCTCTTTCCTTTTCCTGCGTCATCCAATCCATAGTAGCTGTTCCTTCGTGCACTTCCCCAATTTTATGATTTATACCGGTATAGTACAGAATTCTTTCAGTAGTTGTTGTCTTACCAGCATCAATGTGTGCCATAATCCCAATATTTCTCGTATTTTTCAGTTCTGTTTTCATTTCTTTCCTCACACATGTGCTGGTATATTCAGGATTAAAATCTAAAATGAGAAAATGCCTTATTTGCTTCCGCCATTCTATGTGTATCCTCTTTTCTTTTGAATGCACCGCCTTCTTCATTATAGGCTGCAACTATCTCAGCAGCTAATTTCTCGCTCATCGATTTTCCACTACGTTTTTTTGCAAAATCAATCAGATTTTTTATACTGACAGAAATTTTTCTGTCAGATCTGATTTCCATGGGAACCTGAAATGTAGCTCCTCCAACTCTTCTGCTTTTCACTTCAACAGATGGCGTAATATTTTCAAGTGCCTTTTTCCAGTAATCAATAACAGGTAATCCTGAATCCTGTGATTTTTTTTCAACGATGGTTATGGCATCATAAAATATTCCGTATGCAACACTTTTTTTCCCATCTACCATAAGATTATTTACAAAACGAGTTATTAACCTGTCATTATACTTTGGATCAGGTAACAACTCTCTTTTCTTTGGTTTGGATTTTCTCATTTTAAAAATATTTTATTTATTCTATTTTTTAACTTTCGGACGTTTTGCTCCATATTTTGATCTTCTCTGTGTACGGCCTTCAACACCTGAAGTATCCAATGCACCTCTTATAATATGATATCTAACACCTGGTAAATCTTTTACTCTTCCACCTCTTATTAATACTATAGAGTGCTCCTGTAAATTATGACCTTCACCTGGTATATATGAATTTACTTCTTTACCATTTGTAAGGCGAACTCTCGCAACTTTTCGCATAGCAGAATTCGGCTTTTTTGGAGTAGTAGTATAAACTCTCACACAGACTCCTCTTCTTTGTGGACATTCATCCAGGGCAGGAGCTTTACTTTTTACATTCTTTTTATTTCTCCCTTTTCTAACTAATTGCTGAATAGTAGGCATATATAAAATTATTTTTACAAAATATTTACATTTTTGGGACTGCAAAGGTATATAATTTTTTCATAAAACAATAAATATTTTAATTTTATTTTATTAGTTTTCATTTATTCA
>JBDRPR010000405.1:0-3370 GCA_043826845.1 Bacteroidota bacterium | reverse complement strand
TTAATACTTTTTTTTGGCTATATATCATTCCTTTGCTTATTGTAATAGGATATACCATTTTTAATCACTCAAAATTCGGTTTATTAAATCAGGAAGCAGCAAATTTTGTCGTAAATCCTTTTTACAATGATCATACCTCTTATGGTGCAATGCTTGGAGTTTTCTTACCCATTATTATATATATGCTGATTTCAAATAAATACTCCGCATTGACTAAAGTATTCATCTGGCTGGTTTTATTTATTTTAATTGCTGCAATTGTCTTATCATATACGAGGGCTACATGGATTAGTATTTTTTTTGCTTCTATTGTTTTATTATTTATTATTTTAAAAATAAAGTTTAAATATGTTTTTACTGTAGCTCTTATCCTGGGAATTACTTTTTTTTCATATAGGACAGAAATACTGATTTATTTGGAACAAAACAGGCAGGAGTCCTCTTCAAATCTGTCAGAGCAATTGAAATCAGTTTCAAATGTTACTTCTGATGCTTCAAATATGGAAAGATTGAATCGATGGAATTGTGCAATCAGAATGTTTAATGAAAAACCCATTTTTGGTTGGGGGCCAGGAACATATATGTTTAAATATGCTCCGTTTCAGCTTACCAGCGAGAAGACAATTATTTCAACTAATGCCGGTGATATGGGGAATGCTCATAGCGAGTATCTTGGACCTTTGGCAGAGTCAGGATTACTTGGTTCTCTGACATTTATTTTTATTGTGATATTTACTTTTTATACTGCCTTAAAGATGTTAAAAAAATTTAAGAATGACCGTGAGTTGAGAATTCTGGTAATTGCAATAATTGTCGGATTGACTACATATTTTTTGCATGGTTTCTTAAATAATTTCCTTGATACCGATAAAGCCTCTATCCCCATATGGGGGTTTACTGCAATACTGGTCGCACTGGATGTATATTATTCAAATAATGATGAAAAAGATTCTGTAATTGTTGAGGAAAAAACTAAAAAAATTCAAGACCAATAATTGAAACATCATCAAAATATGACTTCTCTCCTTTATGATGATCTAACTTATGAATGACATTGTTAATTACTTTTTCTATAGTCGAATAATGCCGAAGTGCTGTTTCCAGTTTTTTTGTTCCGAATTCGACATTGTTCTTGTTTTCAACTTCAACCAAACCATCTGTATAACATAGGAGCATGGAATGATTTTTTATTGTAATCACACCTTCTTTAATTACAGGAATTCTGCGGAACATACCTAGTCCTATGCATCCGTTTTTCAAATAATGTATTCTCCTGTTTTTATATAATACAGGAGGATTATGTCCGGCATTGATATATTTAAGCTTATTGGTAGTAAAATTATATTTTCCGATAAAAAGAGTAATGAATTTTTCTCCTTTTGTATTGGTCATAACTATTTCATTAAGCTTATGGGCTAAATGTTTTAAGGATATTGAAGCAGTGAACAAAGCACGTAAACTTGCCTGAAAATTTGACATGAGCATAGCTGCAGATATTCCTTTTCCTGAAACATCAGCAATGCAAAAACCTACCTCATTCTCACTAAGCTCAATAAAATCATAATAATCACCACCAACTTCGGAATGAGGATTGTAATATGTATTAACATGCAACAGGTCATTAGAAGGTAATGAATCATTATTCGGAATTAACATGGATTGCATCTGGGAGGCAAGCTCTAATTCTTTCCTGATTGCTTCCTGTTGGATATTCTCTCTATACAACCTCTTATTTTCAATAGCAACAAAAATTACATTTGTTAATGTCTGTATGAAATTAAGATGACTTATTGTCGGACTCATTCCACTTCTTTCTTCTTCAATATCCCCAATTAAAACGAAAGCCAAAGGTGTATTTTTATGATACACAGGAATTATTGCGTCAAATATTTCAAGTTGGACGTTACTTTTGGATGTGGCAGCTAAAATGGTAATTTCATTATATTGTTCAAGATCTCTTGTAACATCAATAAGAGCAGCCTGATCAACAGATACACCGGAATCAAGTATTCTTTGCCATTTCTTATTAAAGCTATAAATTATTAATTTCCCGATATTTAATTCGTTAATCAGTATATACTTAAATCTTTTTAACAATTCATCGGTAGAAACATTGTCGTTTATTGCCTGAGTTATGTTAAGCAATGTAACAAGTTTGTAATGCGATAGTTTTAATCTTCTTAATGACGATTTATTTACCATTCGTATCTGATAATAATTTTAATATATCAGGTATTCTTTTTATATAAGCTAACTCTTTCATTTTCTCTCTTGACTCCTGCACAGGTGAACCAAAGTAAACTTTATCTCCTTCAAGAGATTTAGGTATTCCTGATTGTCCAAGTACTATTGCACCTTTACCTATTGTCAGGTCTTTTTGAACACCTACCTGTCCCCATAAAATCACATCATCTTCAATAACAACACATCCGGCAATTCCAACCTGAGAAATAAACAAACAATTTTCTCCTATGATCGTATCATGACCAATCTGAATCAGATTGTCCAGTTTTGTACCTTTCCCTATTCTGGTATCTCCTGATACACCTTTATCGATAGTGCAGTTTGCACCGATTTCGACATCATCATCAATTACAACCCTTCCACATGACTCAAGTTTACGAAACTTATCATTCCTTTTTTGAAAATAAAAAGCATCACCTCCAATAACTGTACCTGAATGAATAATAACATTATTTCCAATCACACAATGATCATAAATAGTAACATTGGGATGTATAATACAATTTTTTCCAATAATTACATGATTACCTATGAAAGCGTTGGGTTGAATAATTGTTCCTTCACCGATTTTTGCACTATCTGCTTTTGATTTTACAGCCGGTTGAAATTTTCTGAATTTTCTTACTAGCAGATTGTAATCTCTGAAAGGATCATCAGAAATTATTAATGCATTGCCGGCAGGCCTCATTACTTCCTTATTGATTATTATTGTGGTAGCTAAAGATTCTATAGCTTTATTATAATATTTTGGATGATCTACAAAGGTAACATCACCTTTTTCCACCATATGAATTTCATTAATTCCGGTTATTGGAAAATCAGGATCGCCATCAAATTTTGCATTTAATAATATTGCAACCTCTTTAAGAGTTAAAAGGTCTTTAAATTTCATATAACTTTATTTTTTTACTCTTTCATAATAACTTACATCACGTGTATCAATTTTTATTACATCACCTTGCTCAATAAAAAGAGGTACATTAATTATTAAACCTGACGATAAAGTCGCAGGCTTCTGTGCAGAGGTGGAAGCTGTATCTCCTTTTATACCGGGTTCTACATAGGCAACCTCCATCTCAACGAATGCAGGAAGGTCACAAGTCAATGGTGTTTCCATTTCTGCATG
>JBDRPR010000404.1:0-2257 GCA_043826845.1 Bacteroidota bacterium | reverse complement strand
GCTGATACCAGCAGGCCTTTTCGAGAGAGAGAAAAAAAATACTTGTCTGAGAGATTACTGCAACTACTGATTAAACTTGTAATGGAGATTACCGATTAAGTTTGTAGTAATCGCAATTAGTTTGATCTATACATTTAAATTCTAGACGTGTTTGATTCATACTATACTTACCAGAATATCGTATGGCCATGGGATCTAAAATATCAACATCATTTAACATATTCTCATTTATACACGACCAACTATGATCATATGCTGATCTTTGCAGCTTCTCACATGTGCCAACAATTCCATCAAATATTATTTCCCCATTCTGATAAATCCGCATCCCGATTTCGTTGCCAACGATACAAGGGATAAACCAATTGAAATAGTCTTCATATTTTTTCCAATCATACCTGTAACCATGTTTTTGGGGCGCGATTTGTACAATCGAATCATCTTTCATTCCGTATTCATAACCCATATCAATATCATAAAATAGAAAACTAATGCCTGTCCAATCTAACTCTTTATTTTTAAACTCAACCAAAACCAGGCTATCATCTACTTTTAAATTTTCTCTGCATCCTACTGTATAATATAATTTATAAGGAATATTAGACTGATTTGGATTGCTGCTTACCTTGATATAAATAGCATCTTCGTATGTTTCTCCTTCTATTACAGAATATCCGGATTTTGGATCGATAACGCCGTTATATAAAAAATAATGTTCAGTATGTGCTTCCAGCTTCAATTGTTGGATATCGCTTGATACAATATACAACTTCATAGAGTGGATATCATAATTGTCATTCAAATCAATTTTAAACATATCAACATCGCCTTTAAATTGGATTACGCCATTGATAAAACCCTCATTTGATGTGTCGTTATTTTCCATTACCAAATCTGTAGCACCTATAAAAATTTGGCTATGGTCATCCGGCATCCCATATTCATCACGACCATCACAGTTTTGATCAATTCCATCATAATAAATTTCATCAATGCCAGGATTAATATCAGCGTCAGCATCATTACAGTCCCCCTGGTTTTCTGTATATCCATCATTATCATTATCAACATTATTTGGATTAATAATAGGGTCATCTTTATCAATAGGAGGAATATAAACTGGAATAGCTGGTCCACCTGGATCTGTAATTTGACCGAGTACCGAATCAAAATCACCATTCCCATTATCGGTTAAAGATATCGTTACCTGATTACCGTTAAAGACAGCATCACTAAATTCTTCAAATCCTGCCCCTGATACCTTAAAATATTTTGCATTCGTTGGGTAATTTGTTGGAAACGTTAAAACAACAGAGATAACATCTCCTCCATTTGAGTTTAAGTTATTAATTGTAAATGAAATGAGGCCATCGGGAAAATCATAATCAGTCGGCTTATTAGTTTGAGGAACCTCAGAGATATCTAAAATTGAAACGGAGTCTTCTGATATTACTGCATTACTATTTAAAGATACATCAACTATATATGTTTTATTATTTTTTAAAATTGTTAGTTTATTATTTTTAATATCTGCAGGGATAATAATTCCATCGCTGTCGCTACCGCCACAGCCAAAAGCTAAAAACACAGTTATAATTATAATAAAGAAATACAGCATATTTTTTTTCATACACCCTCCTCCAGCCTCTTCCTTCCAAAAAATGATAATATGGCTAATATGGACGTGATGCCTTTATTCGGTTAATCTTATTTTGGTCATATGGTTGACTATGAGCGATACTTATTTCTTTATGTTTTTTTAAGCTTTCTGTTAATTCTCCCCAAAGCAATTGAATAATTTCGATATGGTCACAATTATGAACTCTCTCACAGATGTCATCTATGATACTGTTAATTGAAGTCATACTAATTTTAAAAGATTGACAATATTGGTTTCCAGAACAGGAAAAATTTGTATCAAACTTTAAGGATGGATCACATATTGATATATTATAATTGTATTCACAATCCGCAACAACACCGCCATTATTGTTGTTGTTTGAGTCATTACCACTGTCACTCCCGCCATCGATTCCGCCATTATTAGCAATCTCGTCCAGTGTATCACGCAAATGGGCTTGTGCACTTTCTGCACTTAAAGCTGTTTCTAAAGTCTTTATAATTGTGCTCCTACCCATAGAAATGACAACCTAAAATTGACCCCCTGCGACAACCCAATTTTGACCCCCCTGAAGTTAAATTTAAAATACCTGTTTGCTTTGTATCGCTTTTCTACGGAATGGGAGGGGCTGGAGGA
>JBDRPR010000403.1:0-13712 GCA_043826845.1 Bacteroidota bacterium | reverse complement strand
TATAAAAAATTTTAAAAAGTAACAATTGAATTGCATGTTATTTAAAAAAAAACATATAATTTCTTCACTTAACTCCGATAAAATTTCAGAGTATATCGAATTTAAAAAAAAGCACAATCCTTCAGGAAAATTATGTCATGCACCGTTTACTTCGCTTCGGTTTACAATTTCAGGAAATATTCAGGCATGTTGCTTTAACCGTCTCTTAGTATTAGGAAAATATCCGGAAAATAATCTGATTGATGTCTGGAATGGAGAAAAGATAAAATTATTGAAAGATTCAATACTCAACAATGATCTTGGAATGGGTTGTGGTTATTGCTCCGAAGCTATTTTAAAAGGGAATTACAGAAGTACGGGTTCTGTAAATTATGATTACATTAAGCTTACAGACAGCAATTGGCCGGTTATGTTCGATTTTGAGTTGGGCAACAACTGTAATTTGGAGTGTATCATGTGCAACGGAGAGAATTCTGCATTAATAAGACAGAACCGTGAGAAGGAAAAACCATACTGTCCGCCTTATGATGATGAATTTGTAAAACAGTTGGAACCTTTTATTCTTCATCTTTCTGAAGCCAGATTTGTGGGAGGTGAACCTTTTCTTATTGAAATCAACTACAAAATATGGGAAAAAATCATTGAAATTAATCCTTCATGTGCAATAACTGTTTTGACTAACGGGACTGTACTAAATGAACGCATCAGATCATTATTATCAAAGGGGAACTTCAATATTTCTGTTTCGGCCGATGGAATAAGTCCTGAAGTATATGAGAAAATCAGAATTAATGCTGATTATAATGTTTTTATGAAAAATTTACAATTTTTTATAGATTATACTACTTCGAAAAAAAATCCATTTTTATGGAATTTTTGTCCACAACGATTAAACCGATATGAGATTCCCGATATTTTCTCGTTTTGTAACAACAGCAATATTAATTTAATTTTACACACAATTATTTTCCCGCCACAAACAGCGCTTTGGAATCTCCCTGAAAGCGAACTTGTGGATATAAAATCAGACCTTTTAAAAAGTCAACCGGTTTTTAATAAATTCAACAAAGTACATAACAAAAATTTCGAATTATATAGATCATTAATAAAACAAATTGACGACTGGATTGCAACTGCAAATAAAACAGAGAATGCAGATGTGTCAGATAGTCAGGAGCTAAAAACACAATTATATTCAAAAATCTCATCTTATATTTTAGAATCTAAAGTTTTTTCAGATTTGCACAAAAATGATTTAATCGAATTATATATTAGAAAACTGGATGAAATATTAAAATTATTAGATAAGAAATCATTAAATAAAGTGCTTACTTTTATGATCTCGTTTAATATAGAATTTATTATTGCTGAAATTGCATATAGTTCTGACGAAAAACTTAAACAACGAATTTTAACAATAACTAATTAATGTTTTCAGAAAAAGCATATAATTCTTTGGATAAAAAAAAGTTGAAAGAGTATAATAAAATTAGGAACAAAAGCAGGCGTTCCAGATTTTGTCAAGCCCCTTTTTCGACCCTGTTTTTCTCAGAATACGGCGAAATTCTTCCCTGTTATTATAATAAAAGCATAGTTTTCGGAAATTCCGACACCTCGTTTGAAGAAGCCTGGTTTAGTCCGCAAATGGAAAAATTGAGAGAGCATATTATCCATAATGACTTATCATTTGGTTGTCAGGATTGCAAATTTTACTTTGACCTAGAGAATTATTATTCAGTTGGAGCATGGAAATATGATTATCTGCCGGTTAATAAAAGTAGATATCCTGTTTCTTTGGATTTTCAAATAAGCAATATATGTAATTTATCCTGCATTATGTGTAATGGAGAGCTTTCTCAAACAGTAAGAAAAAACCGTGAAAAGAAGGAAGTTTTTAAAAATCCTTACGATAATTCAATAATTAAAAAAATTACTCCTTTTCTCCCTCATTTAAAAGAAGCAGCATTTACAGGGGGAGAAGTTTTCCTTATCAAATTATACTATGATATTTGGGATAAAATTATTGAAGTGAATCCATCAATAAGAGTTTCTATAACGACAAATGGTACAATCTTAAACAGTCGTGTAAAATCTTATCTCGAAAAACTCGATTTTAATATTACAATTTCTATTGATTCTGTTAATAAGGAAAATTTCGAAAAAATACGCAGGTTTTCTGACTTCGAAACTGTTATTAAAAATCTCGATTATTACAAGGAT
This sequence comes from Bacteroidota bacterium, assembly GCA_043826845.1. Taxonomy (GTDB): domain Bacteria; phylum Bacteroidota; class Bacteroidia; order Bacteroidales; family CAYTAU01; genus JBDRPR01. The sequence goes on along the minus strand of JBDRPR010000403.1, from coordinate 11,492 downwards.
TACACACAAAGAAAAGGGACTAATTTTACAGTAAAAATTTGTCCCATGCGTCAGAATTGGCATGAAATACCTGAAATAATTAATTTCCTTAACAATAAAAACATTTCATTTCTTTTTAATAATGTTATTTTTCCACCCTATACTTCTCTTTGGAATCTTCCTTCCATTGAATTAAAAGAAATTGCAGATTTTATTGATAAACCTGATTACAAAGGACAGTCGGCAACAAATAAAACAAATATTAAAAGAGTTAAAAATCTGGTTTCTCAGTTAAAAAACTGGCAAAAAGCCTCATTGGAAATAGAAACAAATTATCCCGATTTAAAAAACAAAACTTCAAAGGAATTATACGAATTGATAATTACTTCTGTCAATAATTTTAAAAACTCTTTTCCTGATATTTCAAATAAAGATGAATATGGTTTTGAAATAGAGAAAATATTTGATGCAATATTTGATAAAATAACTGATGAAGAGACTTTACGAAATGCCTTAATATTTTACTTCAAAATGCCGGTTCACAGACTCATCAGTGAATTTAATATCAGAAATACCGATAAAATAATTGACCGAACCATGCAATCCGGTTTAACTGAACCCGCTCCAATCTGATCAACTTAAAAACATGATAATTGATTTATTAACAATTTGGAGATAAATCAAATAGAAGACATTAGAAGAAACAGAAAAAAAAGAAAAATGTAAAAGCCTAAGCCATAAAAAGTCCAACGCCACATTTCCTTATATCGTCTTTCAAACCCTTCTTTCTTATAATTTTCTCCAATAAGCAGGTTAAACAATCCAGGAGAAATAAGTGTGATTATTTTCCAATAAATCTGTAGCGGAACATTTGTATTATCTTTATTCCTGCTTTCAATTTCAGCTTTTTTCTCTTCCTGCTTTTCTTTTTCTTCCGCTTTTTTTACTTTATCAGGTGTCAGGTTTCGGATAATAATTTCTTCCTGAGCGGCGATAACTGCATCTGGTTGATAATCATTTTTCAGTTCTGTAACTATTTCAATAAGCTCAGCATCAGTTCGAGTTCCCATTACAGACTTAAATTCATTTTCCATGCATTTATCCGGTAAGTTGCTCAGAGGATTTCTGAGTTTTTTTGTTTATAAATGTAGTGAACTTTTCAGTACTTATCTATGTTATTTATTATGTTTATAATTTATTAATTCATTAATTACTTTTATCGGTATTAATGCTTGCTTCGCAGGTTTTTTTTATTGGTCATATGTTTACTTTGCCGGCAGACAGGAAATCCCGAATTCTCTTTTGCGGATCGCCACAGGCAACGGCTTGACAAAATCAATGCCCCAATAATCATTCCGATAGCTATCGGGATCATGGGCATTGCAGTTGATAAAAAATGAAATAATATTAGTCAGTCTCTCTTGTTATACCAAAATAGTAACTAACATTTCTCACTTCGTTATTTCGTGACTTATGCTACTTTATCATCCCTTCATTAGTTTTTTACCAATATGTTGTACCGTAGGCAGGAGACATGACTTTATTATTTTACCTGCTAATTTTGTATTCTCTCACAAGGCAGGAAAAATCGAACGCAGATAACACAGATAATTATGATGAGCACAGATGAAGAAATCATATATAATCATAAAAATCAGCGTCATCAGCGTTCCATTGTATTTAACAGTATGCATTTTGGTACACTTTTACCCTTGTCTTTTTAGAGGATACCTAATTTTTATTTTCCAAGTGAGAAATATTAGATAGTAACTATTATTTTATTGGAATATATATTTCAGTTACAAGCTTTTCAGGTTTTACTTTATCCGGTGAGTTTATATATTTTTCAAAACATGGAGTATCCCTGAGTTCAATATTATTTTCAGGAATCCACTGTCCATATATGAAACGATATGAATCATTAAATTTTTCATAGGGACCTTTATGAGTGAAAACTGCATATTTCCCTCCGGCTATATTTTTTAGTCCGATTTCACCTTCAGGTTTCACATCCCTGCTTATTGTAACACAAGCATCGTATCGTAGTTTATCCTTATCAGTTACATCAGGGTCGTCATGACTGATTCCGATGAACTCGGTTTTAAACCCAAAAAGTTTTTTCTTTTTCGCAAATTCACATACTGAATCCCACGATTTCTTTGCACTTTCGGAATAAGGCCCCAAAGCTTGTGCATAAATAACAGTTTTCTGTTTAAATTCTTTGATTTTCGGTTTAATGTTTAAATGTTCCATAATATTCGTTTTTAAATTTATTTTATTGATTTTTATCTGCATTGTTTTATCCTCACGGTATTCCAAAGGAGATATATCGAAACGTTTTTTAAATGCCTTATTAAAAGATGAAGGATTCTCATATCCGACTTTAAATGCTATCTCATTTACTGCCAAATCTGTCATTCTAAGCAAATGTGCAGAAGTTTCAAGGCGTATTCTGATGACATAGGAGCCAAGCGATTCGTCAAGATATGCTCTCATAATCCGGTGAAAATGAAAAGCTGAATAATTCCCCTTATCTGCAAGATTGTTAAGATCCAGTTTTTCATCAAGGTGATTATTTATATAATTCATCACCCTGTTGATTCTTTCATAATATTGCTTTTTTGTTTCTTCTTTAATGTTTTCTGTCATGTCAATTTTAATTTAGAATACTTTTTGGATGATCATTAATGCAAAAATATACTTAAAAAACAGATTATTATTTTCCAATCTTGCTAAGTTTATATATCATATTTTGTTGTGAAAAGCATCTTCCAGATAAAAAATTAACTTGTTTTCTGTTTGGTTTTAAAAAAAATTTGATAAAAATCTTTTTATTTAATATCTTTGAAAATCAAATTTAACCCATTAAAAAAAATAGAAAATGTCTGTAAATAAAGTTATTTTGGTTGGAAATGTAGGAAAGGATCCTGAAGTTAAATATCTGGATGGTGGTGTTGGAGTTGCAAAATTTTCTCTTGCAACAACAGAAAGATATAAAAATAAAAACGGAGAACAGGTAAGTACTACGGAGTGGCACAATATTGTCGTATGGAGAGGTCTTTCAAAAGTTGTTGAAGATTATGTGAAAAAAGGAACCCTTTTATATATTGAAGGAAAGATTACCAACAGAAGTTGGGATGATAAAGATGGAAATAAGAGATATATTACCGAAATTGTTGCTGATAATCTACAATTATTAAGCAAAAAGAGCGATAATCAGGAATCATCAGGTTCGACACCAGCTTCAAATCAAAACGAATTTGATTCTACTGCAAATACAGTTGCTGATGGACCTGATGATCTCCCATTTTAATTTTTTTCAGCTAGATGGAGCCAGACAGTGACCCTTATTTATCGGGAAGTATAATAAATCAAATCTTGATTAAGGATATTAGCTTTGATGTTATTGTTGCAATAGTAGTGGTTATTATCTTGATTTTTTTATCTGCTCTTATTTCTGGAGCTGAAGTTGCTTATTTTTCATTATCCCCTAAACAAATCAATACTCTTAATAAAAATCCCTCAAAACTGAATAAAAGAGTACTTACTCTGTTGGAAAGACCTAAAAATACTTTAGCAACTATTTTAATTGCCAACAATTTTGTAAATGTAGCTATTATAATTATTTCGACATATATTATAAATTCAATATTTGATTTCAGCACATCTCAAGGATGGGGATTTTTTATTCAGGTTGTGTTTATCACTTTTTTACTTCTTCTTTTTAGTGAAATTACACCTAAAATATTTGCTTCTCAGCATAATCTTGGCTTTTCAAGATTAATGTCTTTCCCGCTTAAAATAATGGGAAAGTTTTTTTATCCAATAAGTTTTTTATTAGTTAGATCTACCAGAATGGTCGATAGAAGATTTGAAAGAAAAGGAAATAATATTTCTATCAGCGATTTATCTGATGCACTAGAATTGACAGATGACCCTGTACTTAAGGAAGATGAAAGAATTTTTAAAGGAATTGTAAGTTTTGGAAATATTGATGCAAGTGAAATCATGGTGTCAAGAATAGATATGGTTGCTATTGATATCAAATCATCATTAAATAAAGTGTTGTCAATAATTATTGAATCCGGATTGTCAAGAATTCCTGTGTTTGATGAAAATATTGACACAATTAAAGGTTTGTTATACATAAAGGATTTGTTGCCTCATTATCATAAAGGTGACAATTTCAGATGGCAATCATTAATCAGATCTGCTTATTATGTACCCGAATCAAAAAAAATAAATGATCTTCTTGAAGAATTTAGAAAAAAGAAAATGCATATGGCCATAGTCGTGGATGAATACGGGGGAACTTCAGGTGTGGTGACTCTTGAAGATATTCTTGAGGAAATAGTGGGAGAAATTAATGATGAAACTGATATTATCGACAAAATTTATACTAAAATTGATAATGAAAATTACATGTTTAATGGCAAAACATTATTGAATGATTTTAACAAAGTGTACGATTTACCTGATAATTATTTCGATGAAGACAGGGGAGACTCAGATACCCTTGCCGGATTAATTCTGCAACTTAAAACAGAAATGCCTGTTAAACACGAAATCATAAAATACAAAAAATTTATTTTTACAATAAAAGCAGTTGACGAAAGGAGAATAAAACAGATTGTCGTAACTTTGAATAAAAATTAATAATTTTTATGAGGATTTTTCTATCATTGGTTGTTTTGTCATTAATATTTTTTTTGACCTCCTGCCATGATGAATATATTCCGAAACCAAAGGGCTATTTTCGTATTGACCTGCCAGAAAAAAGCTATCAGTTATATTGCGAATCCTGTCCTTATTGCTTTGAACATCTGCTTGATGCAAAAATTATTTACGCAGCAAAAGACTCCTGCTGGATCGATATTTATTATCCAATGTTTGATGCAATGATATACCTTACACATAAAAGTGTTGAAAATAATTTAGACAAACATCTTGAAGAAACACATCAGCTTGCATATAAACATACAATTAAAGCAGATGCAATCAATGAATATCTGTTCCCATTTCCTGATAAAAAAGTGTATGCAGTTTTATATGAAATAAAAGGAGATGCAGCTTCTTCAGTAAATTTTTATATCACAGATAGTACGGATAATTTTGTGAGGGGAGCCTTATATTTTAATGTAGCACCCAATAAAGATTCATTGATGCCTGTTATTGACTTTATTACTGATGATATCGCTCATTTAATCGAAACTTTTAAATGGAAAGAACTGAAACCTTAATTATGCCGTTATTAGATATTAAAACTATTGATAAATCTTCTTTTTTAGGACTTTGGGATATAAAAAGACAAAGTGATGAATTGATTTTAGCCGGAGATTTTTCTAAAGAAGAAATATTATTTTTTAATTCTATTAAAAATGAAAGAGTTAAGGCTCAAAAAATATGTGTAAGAATGCTTGTAAAAGAAATTCTTGGGTATCCAAAACATATTGTTTACGATAAAAGAGGAAAACCTTTTTTTGAAGATAAAAGTTTTAATATAAGTATTTCTCACTCAAAAAATATGGCCGGTGTACTAATCAGTAAAAATCAAATACCGGGAATTGACATTGAATATATTGACAACAGGATTGAAAAAGTTGTGGATAAATTTCTTGGGAAAAGTGAACAAATGGATATAGTGAAAAACCGGTTAATAAAACTTATTTTATACTGGAATGCAAAAGAAGTGATATATAAAGTGTGTTCGGAAAAAATGCTTAACTTTAAACAGGATATTTATATTCATCCCTTCATTTTAAAAGACAGAGGACATTTTAATGGCATTATGAAGAAAAGCGGGAAAAAGGAAATTTACGAAATTAATTATGAAATAATGGATGGCTATACCTTAGCATGGTGCTTAAAAACTTCACAAGATGATTTATAATAAAATATTTTCTGCCAAAACCAACAATAAAACTCAGGTTGCCGTTTTATTAGACCCCGATAATTATTCAAAAAAATCGTTATTGTCTTTACTCGAACTTTCAAATTCCTTAAGTATTGATTATTTATTGATTGGTGGCAGTATTGTTAACCATAGCCTGGATTCAGATATTGAACTTATTAAATCAAATACAAAAATTCCCGTCATATTATTCCCTGGAAGTTTGTTGCAGTTGTCTTTAAAAGCAGATGGAATATTATTGTTATCACTGATTTCAGGAAGAAATCCTGAATTACTTATTGGAAACCATGTTATTGTTGCTCCATTCCTGAAATCAAGTAATCTTGAAATTATTTCTACCGGATATATTCTTATTTCATCAGGAAATACGACTTCTGTTGAATATATGAGCAATACTGTTCCGATTCCTGCATCAAAACCGGAAATTGCCGTTGCGACAGCAATAGCAGGAGAAATGTTGGGTTGTAAACTGATATATCTTGAAGCAGGCAGTGGAGCAAATTATCCTGTGAATAATCATCTTATTTCTGAGGTAAAAAATAATATCAGTATCCCTCTTGTTGTTGGCGGAGGAATCCGGACTGAAGCTGATTTTCATGCCGCTAAAGAATCCGGTGCTGATCTGATAGTATTAGGCAATGTTTTGGAAACCCATCCTGAGTTTTTAAAGCAAATTTTATAAATGAGTTGCACAGGGATATTAATTATTATCAGGTCTTTTTATCGAAAAAACTAACTTTGCAAACTGAAAAGAAATTTATATGGCTTTAAAATGTGGAATTATCGGAATTACAAATATTGGAAAAACAACATTATTTAATTGTATATCAAATACAAAGGCTGAAATTAGTGATTTCGCTTACAGTACAAACAAATCTAATATAGGCATAATTAAAGTTCCTGATAAAAGATTGTATGAACTGGAAAAGTTTCAGACTACTGAAAAAATTGTCCATGCAACCATAGAAATAGTAGATATACCAGGACTTACGAAAGGCTCAAACAAAGGAGAAGGGGTAGGAAATAAGTTCCTCTCTGATATTAGAAATACTGATGCCCTGGTTCACGTTTTACGCTGTTTTGATCACGATAGCCTACCTCATGTTGACGGTTCGGTAAACCCTGTTCGCGATATGGAAACTGTTGATCTGGAATTGCAGGTACGGGATCTTGATCTGGTTGAAAGAAAAATCGAAAAAACAGAAAAATTAATGCGTGTTGGTGAAAAAGATGCAAAGAAAAATCTTGATATATTATTGAAATATAAAGCACATTTTGAAGATTTTAAAAATGCCCGTACTATTGACCTTACGGATGAGGAAAAAAAAGTTGTTTCTGAACTTGAACTACTGACTGCAAAACCAATCGTTTATGTCTGTAATGTTGATGAAGCTTCGGCAGTAAATGGAAATAAATATGTTCAGAGTATCAGGGATGCATTAAAAGACTCAGATTCTGAAATTCTGATAGTTGCTGGTGAGGCAGAAGCAGAAATAAGTGAACTGGAAACTGAAGAAGAACAAATGGAATTTCTGGTTGCTATGGGACTTGATCAACCCGGCGTAAACAGACTGGTGAGATCTGCATATAAATTATTAAAATTAAAATCATTTTTTACAATTGGTCCGAAAGAAATACGCGCGTGGACAATTAAAGACGGTATGAACGCACAACAATCCGCCGGAGTAATCCATAGTGATCTGGAAAGAGGATTTATTAGATCGGAAGTGATTAAATACGAAGATTTTATAAGCCTGAAATCCGAGCATGCCTGTAAAGAAAAAGGAAAGTTAAGACTTGAAGGGAAAAATTATATTGTAGAAGATGGTGATCTGATGCATATTCGTTTTAATGTATAGCCAGAGTAATCTGAGACCATCAATCAATTGCTGGAAACCATTAAATATAAAGATTTGTTAACCTTTTATTGACGCTGATACTAAATGGATTTTACTTCCATAATATTAATTGCCATTGGATTATCTCTCGATTGTTTTGCCATTTCTATGACCGGCGGGATAATTTTAAAAGAACGGAAACTTATTAAGATTCTGCAATTATCACTTCTGTTTGGAGTATTTCATATTTTTATGCCAGTGATTGGCTGGTTGTTAGGATTTAAATTGAAAAGCTATATCCAGGATTATGATCACTGGATTGCATTTTTATTGTTAAGCCTGATTGGTTTTAAAATGCTTTACGAAGGGATAAGATGTAAAAAAACAGATAATGAGATTCTTACATTTTCTAAATTGTGGCCTCTGCTTGGGCTTGCAATTGCTTCAAGCATAGATGCTCTGGTTGTTGGAATCAGTCTTGCCGTAATTGATATATCAATTTATATTACTGCTATTATCATTGGCTCGGTTACTTTTATAATCACATTTTTAGGAGGAATTTTAGGAAATAAAATATCAAAATATATAAAATTCAGAATGGACATTATTGGAGGAATAGTTCTGATTTTAATCGGTATAAAAATTTTAATAGAACATATGGTTTAATAATTTCTATTAACATTACTGCGTGTATAAGTTCTAAACTATCTGAAAAAATAAAATAAGATAAACTTTATATTTGTCAATTAGTATTCTTCGTTCCTTACGGATTATGCTTTAATTAAAATAAATCAAATATGCTGAGACTAATAATTGTAGTTTTTTTCATTGTTATTACAGTTTTTAATATTGCTGCTCAGGGTACAAAAAAAATACCGGGTGAAAAACCAAAACTAATAGTTGCAATAGTTGTTGATCAGATGAGATACGATTATATTTACAGATACTGGGAAAAATATACTGCAAGCGGTTTTAAAAGATTGATCAACGAAGGAACTTTTTGCAAAAACACCAATCTTAATTATTTATTTACACAAACTGGAGTTGGTCATGCCAGTATATTTACCGGAACATATCCTTCAATACATGGTATAGTTTCAAATGAATGGTTCCTGAATTTGTCAGGGAAAAGAGTTTATTGCGTTGCGGATGAAAATGTCAGCACTATTGGGGGAAATTTAAATAATGGTAAATTCTCTCCTAAAAATCTTTTTGTTACGACAATAGGCGATGAAATGAAATTATCTGACAATAAACAGTCAAAAGTTATCAGTATTTCAATAAAAGACAGGGCTGCAATTCTTGCAGGGGGGCATATGGCCGATGCAGCGTATTGGTACGATTCTTATACAGGAAAATGGATTACAAGTTCTTACTATATGACTGATTTGCCACAATGGGTTAAAATTTTTAATGATAAAAAGTATGCTGATATATATCTTGAAAAAGAATGGAATACACTTTTACCTATAGAAAAATATACGGAAAGTACTCCTGACAGTATGCCCTATGAAACCGGATTTGCAAACAGAAAAATAACTTTTCCGTATAATTTGATGGAAATAAGCAAAAAAGGTAAAGATCTGAAAGATTACAGTATTTTAAAATCTACTCCTTTTGGAAATACTTATACCAAAGATTTTGCCCTTGAAGCTATTCTTAACGAAGATCTTGGCAAGGATAATTATACAGACCTGTTGATTATTAGTTTTTCAAGTACAGATTATATTGGTCATGATTATGGCCCAATGTCTGTCGAGGTAGAAGATGCTTACTTAAGAATTGATCAGGAATTATCACATCTGCTGGATTTTATTGATCTGGAGATAGGAAAGGAAAATACTCTGGTGTTTTTAACAGCCGATCACGGTGTGATGCAGGCCCCTGATTACTTGAAATCTCAAAATGTCCCTTCAGGACAATTTAAAAGTTATTATTCTATTGCATTATTAAAAAGCTATTTAAATGCAATATATGGTGAAGCAGAGTGGGTCAAGGAGTACATGGATCAGCAGATTTTTCTGAATCATACTTTGATAGAAGATTCAAAGTTGTCTTTATCTGATATTCAAACAAAAACAGCTCAGTTCCTGATCCAGTTTGCAGGAGTTGCAAATGCTATTACTGCTACAACTCTTCAGACAACCTATTATTCAGATGGTATTTTTGAAAAGATGCAAAACAGCTTTAATCAGAAACGTTCAGGAGATGTACTTATTAATCTGGAACCCGGTTGGATGGAATCAGGAATTTATACTACAACTCATAATACAGGATATACATATGATACTCATGTGCCTTTAATCTGGTACGGATGGAAAATCAAAAGAGCAACAATTACCGACCCGATAAACATAAATGATATAGTCCCAACAATTGCAACTTTTCTGAATATTGAATTCCCAAGCGGAACTGCTGGTAAACCAATCAGTAAGTTACTTGAATAAAAATAAACTACATCTCTTCTGATTTTAATTATTGATTTATTAATATCCCGAACTCAGGTTAATACGTAGATAAATCAACAGGTCTTAACGATCCGAACCATTTAACCACTTTTTCCCCGATTCCAGGTGCATTGACATGGATAATATATACTCCACCGGAAATATATTTTGCGTAAGTATTTTTCAGATCCCATTCAATATATGACAATTTATCATCTTTTTCAAATCTTCTTACTAAAGTCCCTCCTATTGAATATACAGACACAGTGCACTTTTGAGGTAAATTGGTGAATTTTACCACACTTTCCGATGTATTAAGTTCATATTCAGAATATCCTTTATATGGATTGGGAACAGCCCTGATCAGATCCAATGCATCTTTTGCTGTTTGAAGATCGTTGGTTGTCGGAGCAAGATCAGTAAGGTCGAAATAGAATAAAGGATTATTATTGTTTCTCGGATTTGATTTCGCAAAATCGAATTTTCCAACCTGATAAGGGCTTGCTACCCTTAACCTTATCTTTACATCTGTTTCAAGCAGACTGTATTCAGGATTAAGTATTGGTATTCCAACCCACATGGCATTGGCAAAAACATATTTTTTGAAATTATCTTCAGGATTTGTTGCACTTGCCTGTTTCATGTTTTTATAAATTGTTTCACCTTCATCATAAGAAGGTTGATAAAAAGCATTTGTAGGATCCATATCACTGTGTCCCATAATATAAATAACATGTTTTCCACCCCATACCACATCGCCTGAATAAATATCTCCATACTGACCTTCAATAAACATATCTGTAGTCCATCGTGATGAAGGATTCCAGATTAAATCCCGACCATTATCCTGAGGGTATTTTGAATCCTCACCAAACATAATGTTTAATCTTTCTCCTGTCTCAACATTTATCGCATATCCCGGAAACCAGCCCATTCCTTTTCTTGCATCGCCATCGCTGTCAATCTCATCATCAGGGTTTCCATCTTTCCCCACAGACAAATGATTTCTTAAACTGAATTTCAATGTGTTTCCTTCGGATAAACCATTTGCATGAAAACTTCCTGTAGTATCAAATTCGCATAATTCAATTACAGGGCTTCTTGTCCATTTAGACTGATCAGATGTAATAACCAGATCCACACTTTGTATCTGGAAAACACGCTCATCAATTTGAGTGTGTCCGTAATAATATGCCAAACCATATTTTCTTGTACAAATTGAGACAACCTCATTTGTGGCAGGATCTTTAGCTTCTACTCTCCAGTAATCTTTATTTGCAAGCATATAAGGAGCCCATGTTCTGAATAATATATTTT
>JBDRPR010000402.1:0-3962 GCA_043826845.1 Bacteroidota bacterium | reverse complement strand
ATTTTGAATACATTCTTAATAAATCTCCTGCAAAAATACTGGCTTCATCACCTCCTGTTCCTGCGCGGATTTCAAGAATTGCATTTTTATCATCTTCTGGATCAGAAGGTATTAATAAAAGTTTAATTTCTTCTTCAAGAGGATTAACTTTTTGATAATAATCATCAAGTTCTGCCTTGGCCATTTCCCTCATTTCTTCATCTTTTTCTGTCGAAAGTAAATCTTTGGTAGAATTAATATTCTCAATCAGATTCTTATATTCTTTATATGCTATAATTAAAGGTTCCAGAGATTTATACTCTCTATTAAGACTCACATATTTCTTCATGTCAGAAATGATAGCCGAATCAGTCAATTGCAGACCAACATCGTCAAATCGTTGTTTGACTCCTTTAAGTTTTTCTAAAATCATATTATCGGCCATATAGTACAGATTTAATTATTCATATTTAAATTCACCAAAATCACTTGTTATTATCAATTGTTTTTTAGAAGATTTTTTACAGAATCCGATTATTTGAGCATCAATATTATAGGATTTGGATATATTAATGATTTCTTCTGCAATTTTCTCAGATGTATATATTTCAAATCTATGACCCATGTTAAAAACTTTGTACATCTCCTGCCATGGGGTGCCTGATTCATGTTGAATAATTTGAAAAACTTGAGGAGGGGCAAACATATTATTTTTAATTATTTGCAATCCGGAAACAAAATTCAATATTTTGGTTTGTGCTCCTCCTGAACAATGGATCATTCCATGAACTTCTTTTCTTAAGTTCTTCAAAATTGTTTTAACAACAGGAGAGTATGTTCGCGTTGGTGATAAAACAAGTTTTCCGATGTTAATTGATACTCCATTAATATTGTCTTCAAGTTTATATTTCCCTGAATAAACCAATTCATCAGGGATATTGCTATCAAAACTTTCAGGATATTTTGTCTTATAGTATTTTGAAAATACATCATGTCTTGCAGATGTTAATCCATTTGATCCTATTCCGCTGTTATATTCAGTCTCATAAGATGCTTTACCAAATGATGATAATCCGACAATTACATCTCCTGAGGAAATATTATTATTGGAAATTACATGTTCTTTTCTCATCCTGCAGAAAACAGTTGAATCTACTATGATTGTTTTAACAAGGTCGCCTACATCTGCAGTTTCACCTCCGGCAGATTCAATATTTATTCCCAAATCTCTGAGATTTTGAAGATATTCCTCAGTACCATTTATTATTTCTGATATTATTTCACCGGGAATTAAATTTTTATTTCTTCCGATCGTAGATGATAGTAAAATATCATCAGTAGCTCCAACGCAAATCAAATCATCGAGATTCATAACAATAGAGTCCCGAGCAATACCTTTCCAGACAGAATTATCTTTGGTCTCTCTCCAGTATAGGTATGCTAATGAGGATTTTGTCCCTGCTCCATCTGCATGCATTATGTTGCAATAATCAGGATCATTTCCGGAAATATCAGGTAAAATTTTACAAAAGGAGTTTGGAAATATTCCTTTCGAAGTATTTTTTATTGCTTTATGAACATCTTCCTTAGATGCAGAAACGCCTCTTTGATTATATCTCAGATCCATGATTTTGAATATGTAATAAAAAAAACGTTCCGGTAAAATCCGAAACGTTTGTAAATATCAATGTGCCAACTTACTGATTATCCATGTAGTCGTCTTCTTCATTTATAATTGCTGAAGGTTTCGGGACATAATCGGTTTTTAAAACTTTAAATTCGGTTCTTCTGTTATACTGATGAGCAACTTCTTGTTCTTCGACAGTTGAAAGAGTTTTAATAAAAGATTCTGATAACTGTTTATTTAAAGGCAAAAAGTAATATCGTGAATTGGCAACACTATCAACAGTAGCCGGAATTCTTTCCCCATAACCTTTTGCAGTTAGCCTTTCAGGGTCAATCCCTTTTTGTATCAGATAATCAACAACCGATTGTGCTCTTTTTTGAGATAAAGTATCATTAAATTGATCGGAACTTCTGAAGTCGGTGTGTGAACGAAGCTCGATAGTAATATTTTCGTTATTATTTAATATTTTCACTAAATGATCGAGTTCCACCATTGATTCAGGCAGCAATTCCCATTTCCCAAGCTCATAAAAAATATTTTCAAGTTTAATAATTTCCAGAATAGGATCAAGATATATATCTTCTTTAAATTCTTTATCTGTTTCAATTCCGACTGTTGATACAGCACTAAAACCGTTCAGGTACCTGTCTTTTGAAGCCTGAATCTGATAATCAGTATTTGCATCAAGCTTAAATCGGTATGAACCATCAGCTTCTGTAAGCATTTCCGAAGATGAAATTTCTTTTGAATCTGCTTCACTACCTTTAAGGATAATTTTTGCACCCGGAATCACTTTATTGGTTTTTTTATCATAGACAATTCCAGTTAAATAAAACTCAACCGGAGGTAAATTAAATTCATAAATATCATCATATCCTTTTCCTCCTTTTCTGTTAGATGAGAAAAATCCTCTTTCCATTTTTCCTTCAAAAATAATCCCAAAATCATCAGCAGCTGAATTCACAGGGAATTTCATGTTTTCAACTATATATTTACCACCACCTTCTTTTGTTGCTTTAAATATATCCAATCCTCCCATACCTGCGTGATAATTTGAAGAAAAATAAAACACTCCGTCTTCTCTTTCAAAAGGAAAAACTTCATTTCCAGGAGTATTAATTTCAGGCCCTAGATTTATTGGCTCTCCCCATGGTTTAGTAGTTTTCTCGCGAACAATTTTCCAGATATCCAATCCGCCTTGTCCTCCTGGTAAAGATGCAGAAAAATAAAGAGTAAGATCATCATAAGAAATAGCTGGATATCCATATGAAACACTGTCTGATGTGCCGGGGATTTCAATTTTCAAAGGATCTCCCCATACAATACCTTTTTTAGTAGCTGTATAAATTGCACAACCCAACATTAATTTTTTCTCAACCCGGCAACGTGTGAAATACAGGTTGCTACCTTTTAAATTAAGGGAGGATGCGCCTTCATCATTTTCAGTATTTATTGTTTCTCCTGCTACCGGAGTTGGAATACCCCATTTCCCTTTACGGTCTTTCAAAGTTTCCCATAAATCATAAAAGCCTGCACCTGTAACCCTGTGTGTTCCTGATCCTTTTGAGCCTTCCCTGTTTGATGAGAAGTAAATTTGCTTATAATCGCCTTTAACATATACCGGAGAAAAATCACTGGCTCTGTCATTGAAAAAAGTCATGTTTTCAACTTTATATCTTGTAGGGTTCTTTACCCAATTGGCAGCCATTTTACTTGAAGATATTCCGATATCAGCTCTTTCATCGTCAGGTACAAGTTTTTTATACTTTTGATATTCAACAATGGCTTCTTCAAATAATCCATTCATCTTTTTTGAATCAGCATAATATAAAACAGCAAGAGGATCAGGATATTTTACCTGAATTGCTTTTCTAAACCATAATTCAGAAGATTTTGGTTCATGCAAATTTAAATAGCACATTGCGGTTTTGTAAATTATCTCAGCTTTTCTTACATTATCAGATTTTGCATACGCTACCCTGAATAAGTTAATGGCTTCAGCATATTCCCCATACATATAAGCTTCATCACCTTTCTTTTCCTCTTTTGTTTCTCCTTGGGAAAATAAAGTAATTGTAATAAATGCGAAAAAGACTAAAAAAACAAATCGCTTAATGTTTTTCATATTGTAGGTATTAAATAATATTCAAATATAGTTTGCGGTAAAAATAGTATTTTTTTCAATTATAAGAAAAAAATATGGACAATGATTTTTTATATGTTCAATTTTATTCAAATATGACTGTTAATAAATATTGATAAAATAAATTCATAAAAATCAGATATACAATTAAATAAAAAAAAATGATTTATTATATCACGTTTTTCGATGGACAAGAAAAATTTGTAGATGAAG
>JBDRPR010000401.1:0-3891 GCA_043826845.1 Bacteroidota bacterium | reverse complement strand
CTATCAATCACGAAATTAGACGAAAAAATAGATACCAAGTTTGATATGATTATACAAACAATAAAATTAAACGGCAATGGCAATAAAAAGAAGGAATAATAAAAATGCCGGTTGTATGTAAAAAAGATAAAAAAGGCTGTTATGCCCAGTGGGGTTCAGGCAAAAAATATTATTACGAATGCGGTAATACAAAAGCAAGAAAGTCCGCACGTCATAAAGCACATTTACAGGAAGGCATGGCACATAAATCTGGCTATAAGGAAAAGTAAATAATCAACTTGCTTTTTTATACAATATATATTATATTTGGTATTGTAATATATAATTATTAATACTTTAAACAATTTTAAAACAGGAGAATACATAATGTTTGATTCGATTTTGAAACTTATTATAAAAATAGTTGGCAAGGATAATCTGAAAAATCTTGCCACAAATGCAATAAACAAGGTTATAACAGGTCAAATTGACCCTATTGAATTTTATAATATAGGACATAAGGCTGGCGCATGGCTGAGTAGAAATGGCGTTGAAATCTTTGGCGAAAACTACAATAAGAAAATAGAAGATATTTTGCAGGTCAGGGTGCTTGATTCGTTAAGTGCTGGATTCCACGATGGCACTGACCAAGATGATAAAACAAATTAACGGAGTAAAAAAAATGAAAGACATGCTTCAATCAAAAACGTTCTGGACTGGTATTAGTTCTATAATTGCCGGTGTTGGTGGTATTGTATCAAAAACCATGAGTCCTATAGAAGGCGGGCAATTAATTATTACCGGTTTGGGTTTAATCTTTATAAGAGATGCAATTAGAACGAAGTAATTAAACTACACATATAACAACAGGAGATTGTTCTATGGGTATCAATTACAATGAAAATGAAATCTATTCACAGCTTGAACGGTTTAGGGAAATCCTTACCGAATATCCGGGTATAACGTCAGAACAATACGATAATCTGGATATAGTGGATAAACCATCACGAACAACGCTTTACAGAAGATTCGGCACATGGGAAGAAATAAAAGCAATAGCATTTTCGCATGACAAAGAACTTATTGCTTATAATGTAAAGCTGGCAAAACAAAAACAGAAATTTGCCGATACAAATCGCGTTGAAAGACGTGCATTTCGAGAATATGCACGCGTAGAAAACGCTGTTGCTGAATATAATAAAGAATTAATTGGTATATTAGAAAAACACGATTTATCAAAATATACCATCCCGCACACAGAAAATACAAAAACAGACAAACAAAAAGCTACTGGTATAATTCATTTTACAGATACTCACCTGAATGAATTAGTTGACCTTCATGTAAATAAATATGATTTTAAAATTGCTTCCCAGCGTTGCCATAAGTTTGTCAGAAAAGCAAAACAATATTTTTCTAATTTCAATATCACAAATGTTTTATTTGCCATGACAGGTGATATACTAAATGCAGATTCAAAACTAGATAAATTATTAAACCAAGCAACCAACAGGTCAAAAGCTACATTTCTTGCGGTTCAAATCACAGAACAAATGATACTTGACTTAAACAAAGATTATAATATTAGCGTTGCCTGTGTAAGTGGTAATGAAACACGCATGAAAGATGATATAGCATATTCTGATATTCTTGTAACCGATAATTATGATTTTACTATATACTCAATACTTAAGTATGTTTTTAGAAACAGCGTTGGTATATTATTTGTGAGTGATAACAATTACGCTGAGCAAATTATAACTATAGGCGACCAAAATATTTTATTAACTCATGGTGAGCGTATTGGCGATAAGGTTGAACACTCAGTTCAGCAGATAAAAGGTAAGTACGCGGCACAAAATATAATTATAGATTTTATTATATACGGGCATTTACACTCAACACGGATAGGTAACACATATGCGCGTGGTGGTTCAATGGTTGGCGCCAATGCTTATTCTGATATAGGATTACAGCTTACATCAAAAGCTTCGCAAAACATACATATTATTTATGGGAAAAACGAAAGAGATAGTATTGCAATAGATTTGCAGGATATTACTGGCGAAATTGGTTATCCGATAGAAAAGGAATTAGAGGCATATAATGCTAAATCTCTTGATAAAACAAAAGAGAAAAAAGTTATAATGGAAATTGTAATATGAAAAATAATATTGGTATATATGAAATAGTTAATATAAAAGTTGGATAATTTTCTTTATCAGGCATTGTCAATCTCCATTAATCCAATAATTTCTTCAACTTCATTCCTATTTATTTCCCAGCCGCACCAAGCACACTGTCCATCCAATACAGCCATTGCATAATTTTCTTTACGACATTCGGGACATTTTACCAATCCTATACTTACTTCGCCATTTCGTTCTTTTTTACCAACATAACCAATCCATTTATCACCAAGATATAGGTCGTTGTGGTCATAGGTATTGGGCTTATTCTTGATTGTATATTTTATTTTAGCCATTATTTATTTCCTTTCTTTTTCCCATGTTGTGTATGAAATATCAATATTTACAAGAACATTAAATTCTTTATCACATTCTTGACATGATGTTATTACTGTTTCGCCATCACTCATATCTGCCGATATTTTCCACGAATCCATAAATTTGCAACCACAATATGGGCATATTATTTCATCTGTATAATCAGTATCATAATCATGTTTAAGCTGTTCAGTCATTTCACTCCTTGCTTTCCTTTTCGTCATGTTCCCTAATTGTTTGTGTTGTTCCTTGAAATGATAACCCAATACGCTTAGGATTGCCCGTTTCTTGTACTTCATAAACCGAGCCAGCGAAAACAGTTCTTGTTCCTGCTTTTAACACAGTTATTTTAGCTACTTTAGGATTATTTAATTCCTTTTCAAAAAGTTTTTGGCTGAATTGTTTTAAATAATCTTTATCGCAATCACTTTTAATGTGTTCTACTTGCATTACTTTATCTCACTATGGTTGAAATTATAGAATTTGTCAAGATTCTTTGCTGTTTCGTTTAATACTTGCAAACAATTAATCAAATAGTCAGCAATTATAAAATCTGGCGCATCACTTCCGTTCTCTAAACTGTATTTGTTTATCAATGCCCTTAATTCTGTGTAAAATTCGCCTTGGTTGTTTAGTTTTTTCATTTTAACTACCCCTTTAAAAAAATGTGTGTGCTTACTCATCAACAAAATCTTCTGTGTATTCATCCCACGACAAAGTTAATCCCCTAATTGGCATTTCAATACTGAAGCTGTTTAGCATCTGTTGCATTAAACCCTCAACCAATCCCTCCGTATCCCTATTGGCTTGTGGTAAATATGATGAATGGATTAATTCAATTGTTATTGTTGCGGGCTTTTTCTTTGTTGCCCTGTTTACGCTTACTATTTTGTCTTGCACAAACAAACTTTTTGTTTCCATTATTCATTCCTTTCGCCTATAAATGCTTCAATGCTGTTTGGTACAATAAATTCTCGGCGGTCTTTCCCCATCGAATTAAACACAATTTTCTTGCCCTTTATCTGTTGGATATAATCCCGTACTGCTTCTTGTGGCGTATGGGCATTGCCACAAACACCAACTAACATAATACCATCTTTTACCTCGCAATGCTCAAATAATGCTATCCAACGTTCGTTTTGGTTATGAAATCTTGTCACAATAAGGTCAACATTGATTACATCACAATATTCTTCAATAGTCATTCCATCCCCCCCCTTTCTAAACATTCAATCATAGCTAATGCAACTGCACAAACCTGAATACATTCATCCCTATATTTCAATAAACTGCTTTCAAGTATTGCTTTAGACGCTTCACCAACCTCTTCTTGTAATATAGCTAACCATTTGTACGGATGATGATTTTGTTCACCCCATTTATTATCTTGTCTGTTACGCTCTTC
>JBDRPR010000400.1:0-14397 GCA_043826845.1 Bacteroidota bacterium | reverse complement strand
TTTATTTCTTTTCCGTTCATTTTGTTTTTTTTATGATTGTTTATACTGAACAAAGGTGATCAACTAATGAGCAGTATGTGTTATATAATTTCGGGAAATAGTTACATGATTCCCACATAAAAAGATATAGTGTCTTGCCCTCATTTTATAAAAAGAGGCTGCCATTTGTTTTTTGGCAACCTCTTTTATAAAAAAACTATTATAGAAAGAACTGTTTACTTCCGGGGTCTGATTAATTTGTTTTATTGCTGTATCATGTGAAATTCTTTCTTATCGTTTCCGTCTATAATGTAATACCAAAACTGTTTTTTCTCAAGTTTCTCGATTATCAACGTTTGTGTTGTTTGATTTTCTGTACCGGTAATCAGGATTTCTTCATAATTGTTTTGAAATACCCAGGTTCCCGTTCCGCCAAGTATTCCCCACTGATAAGAATAGTTACCTTCTTTTGTATATGTTTCTGTATAATTAGTTACAAGAGAAGTGTAATCGGTTCCGTTAACTTTGTAATTATCTACTTTCCATGTGTTGGCAACTCTATCTGTTCTTGAACTTAAACTGATAAGTGGCCCTTCTTCATATTTCTGACAACTTTGAATGCTGACAGTTATCAATCCCAATAAAATTATCAGGAATGTGAATTTGATTTTGTTTTTCATTTTTTCATTTTTATTTATATTGTTTATACTGAACAAAGGTGATCCACTCATGAGCAGAATGTGTTATATAATTTCATTAAATAGTTGCATGATTCCCATATGAAAATATATGGGGTATATGTCCCCGGTTTATAAAAAGAGGCTGCCATTTGTTTTTGGCAACCTCTTTTATATAAAAAACTACTATAGAAAGAACTGTTTACTTCTGGGGAATAATGTCAATGATAACAGTACGGTTATAAAATCTTTCTTCAGGTGTACTGTTTTCAAAAGGTGAAAAGTCCAGATTTTCTCCAAATCCATTAACTTCAAATTTAACATCACTTCTTCCGGCTTTTGCCAATCCGGCGTCAAAGATATTCTTGACATCATAGGCTCTGTCCAGAGACAATTCCTGATTGTGTTCTTCTGTTCCAATGACATCTGTATAACCACTAATAATCACCAAACCGCCTTCAGGTATCTTGGGAATAATTATATCTGTCAGATATTTTTCATAAATTTTTATAGCGTCTGACTGATTGAATTCATAAATTATACTGAATCTCATGCCTTCTTCTCTTTCCATTGGTGTCCAGAGTACCATATGAGCAGTGGTATCTCTTTTTACAGTCATACCGGATTTTGTTTTGCCTATCATAGTCACCTTGAAGTCGCCTTCAGAACGGGAACCCAGAATTGATTTACCGGGAATGCTTATTTTTTCCTGTGTATACGGGCCAAAAGATATTACATTTCCTAATTCATCACTTATGTCCAATGTCCATGAAGTAAATGCTTCTTTTGCGCCATCAACTGTGAAAGAGACATAGCTGTCAAGGGGAGCTTCCTGAATGGCTTGTATTAAAACCGGCTTCAATGGAGCATCGGGACCGCTCTGAAATTCCATCATTAATTCAGGAGAATCACTCCATACAGATACTCTGCGATCACCTTCTCTTAACAAGTCAAGTTCCAGTTTAAAACCAGTTTTCTCTGATGGAATTCTGGGTTTAACCCTGCCCTCGGTTGTAATTCTTGAATCCTTGATTCCAAATACATCCACAAGATATTTCTTTACTGATTCAGCCATTTTTAATCCATCTTCTTCTCCCTCCATCGAAGCTCCGCTCAATCTCACAATTGTAGCAGGATTTTTTCCCATACGATCACCCAGTATATTTAAAACATTATAGTAAGCGGTCATTTGTCTTGATGAACGACCTGACAGTTTTTTAGGAAGAAAAACTTCCAGTTGATCTTCTTTGAATTCTTTTACCTGATCTTTTTTCAGTAAGACATAACGATCTGGTATTTCAGTTGATCCTAAATCAAAAAACACATAGTTACGAATCGGGAATGTTTCCCTGACTCTTCGCATTACAGGAATATTTTTTGGTGCATTTATCGTAAAAAGAATTTCAGAAAACCCAAAATCTAGATCTTTTAAAAATTCAACAGAATAAATGTCATCATTTCCACTGCCACCACTTCTGTTTGAAGAAAAGTAGCCTTTTTTAATTTTAGTATCAACTACTGCGGCAAAATCATCAAATTGTGTATTTAACGGATAACCTGCATTATATAAACCTCCAACTTCAGATCCATTAACCTCGCAAATAAAAATATCTAATCCTCCGATTCCATAAAGACCATTGGACGAAAAAAACATTACTTTTTTTGTTTCTTCAAAAAACGGGAACATTTCATCTCCTTCGGTATTTATTTTATTTCCCATATTTTCTTCTTTTCCCCAATTTCCACTTTCATCTTTTGTAATTCTGTAGATATCTGCTCCACCAAAACCACCAGGCATATCACTTGTAAAATACATGGTTTTTCCGTCTGATGTGAGACAAGGCTGCCCGACTGAAAATTCCTTATTATTAAGAATGAATGATTCCGGTTTTGACCATTTTCCTTCTTTAAAGCTGCTGAAAAATATCTGAAGTTCTACCACTCTGTCTTTACTTTTATCACTATAATTATTTCTTGTAAATGCCATAAAAGTTCCATCATTACTAAAACTTGCCGGTCCATCGTTCATTTTACGATTCAGTCCTTTGTCAAATTTTCTGGGGTCTTTTAACTGTCCTTCATCTACTTCAGAAACATACATATCCCAAAATGGTTTTCTGGTCCAATTGTATTTTTTCACAATCATTCTACTGACAGTTCTGCTTGATGCAAAAACGACTTCATTTTTATAATAGCTGGCCCCAAAATCTACAGCGTCAGTATTTATATTCATATGTTCTATTTTGTATTTACCCTCATCTTTTAATAAATTTGTTAACTCCGCTTTATTAATTTCATAGTCTTTGGCGCGTAAATCATCAGGTTTTAATTCAATGAATTTTTCAATCCAAATATTTGCCTGTTCGTATTTGCCGTTGGTTTTTAAAACCATAGCATAGTTAAAACAATCCTCGGGCAACATTCCACCGGGTGTATTTGATAATTCAGAATATATTTCTTCAGCTTTAAAATTCTGATCAATGTTGTGATATCCCTGAGCCAATCTTCTTTTTCCTTCAAGACTCAGTTCTTTTGCCTGATTATAAGATACGATGGCTTTATCAAATGAGTAGCTAAAAAAGTATTTATCTCCTCTCAGTTCTTTACTTGTTTTTTCAAATGCTTCATTAGAGGAAGAATTATCAGAGTATTTGTCCACCTTGGGCTCCATTTTGGATATTTCCTGGGCTGAAGCATAGATGCAAATACCCAAAGATGCCGTAATAAGAATTAATATGTTTTTCATAATTTTATGTTTTTAATATTTATTGAGATTTTTAAAAATTTCTCGGTGAATGAATTTGTTTTTTGTCAAAAAATATGAAGTCATATCTAAGCATAATTTCATGACTTCCAAGGTTGTATTTGAATGTTTTTACTCCATAGGACCAATCAAATGAATAACCAACATGGAATTGATCGGTAATATTGTATCCGACCAGCGCTCCAAAAGAATCACCGGTACGAAACATACCACCAACCAATAATTTTTTCATAATAATAAATGATGCGGTTATATCTGCCTGAATGGGTGCTGATGGCGTTACTTTAATCAGGGCTGTAGGTTTTAAATCCAGATTATCAGTTAGTTTTACCAATGATCCGGCAATTAAAAAGTAATGTCTTTGTTCCTTTGCAACCAAAGTATTCCCGCCTGATTGGTTAATCTCTGAATAACTGTTCTGCAATAAATAGGGGGCAGAAATACCGGCATAAAAACGTTCACTTGAATAATATGCTCCAAACCCGAAGTTTGGGGTTACTTTGTTACTGATATTATTCTGGAACACCGGATCAAGTTGTTGATCTAACTGAAGATCACTCAGGCTTGCCTGAAAAACATTAACTCCTGCACTTAAACCAAGAGCCAGCTTAGATTTTTCATTTATCTTCATCATATAGGCAAAATCACCAAAAAATGAGGTATTGTTTGCAGGTCCGATTTTATCATTCATCACTGACAAACCCACTCCAATATGTTCATTTGTTAATGGTGAGTATATAGTTAAAGTCTGGGTCAATGGTGCCCCGCTGAAATCAAACCATTGAGACCTGTGAAGAGCAGTTACTGTCAATGCATCCCTGCTGCCGGCGTAACCGGGATTAATCATCAATGTATTGTACATGTAATGCGTGAACATTGGAGCCTGCTGAGAATTAAGCGTTAAGCTTCCTGCTATCAGGATCAATGCAAATGTTATTTTTTTAAATGTTTTCATCTTTTATAATTTTTAATGAATGATTTTCTTTTAAATTTTATTTATTAAGGTATATGGTTCCTTTATAGACATCTGATCCATTGCCTAAATCGAGTATATAGAAGTAAGTACTAATAGGTAATTCATCTCCTCCTATGATTAATCCTTCGGTAGATTTGCCATCCCAGGTATTCTGGTAAGGATTTGCTTCAAATACTTTATCTCCCCAACGATTATATATAAGGAATGTGTTTTCAGGATAATTGTCTATTCCTCTGATTACAAATAAATCATTTATTCCATCGCCGTTTGGAGAAAATCCTTCAGGTATAAAGAAATCAACAGTATCACAATTGATTACAACAACAGTGATCTCTACAAAAACTGAAGCACAAGCATCTACTGTGACACTCAAAGTATATGTACCTGAATCCGTTTCTGTGGCAATGAGAACAATGGCATTCTGATCTGTAGATGAGTATCCGTTTGAATTAGTCCAGAGATAAGTTGCCCCTGTTACTGTTTGCGCTGTAAGATTTATTGAATTACCGGCACAGACAGGAGAATCAGATGTTGCAATGGCAACCGGAACAGGAATGACTGCCAATTGTGTGATAATTATACTGTCGCATCCAAATACAGAAACCAAAGTATCGTTATAGTTACCGGCAATTGTATAAGTATTGCCATTGAAAGTATAACTTCCTCCTTCACAAATTGTCTGTGGATTATTTGTTGTGTATGAAGAAATAACAGTAAGTTGTGTAATAATTATACTGTCGCATCCAGATACTGATAACAGGGTAACGTTATAATTACATTCTATAGAGTAAGTATTTCCATTGAAAACATAACTTCCACCATCACAAATTGTCTGTGGGTTATTTGTTGTGTATGAAGAAACAACAGTAAGTTGTGTGATAATTATACTGTCACAACCATTTACAGACAACAGGGTATCGTTATAATTACCTGCTAAAGTGTAAGTATTTCCATTGAAAACATAACTTCCTCCATCACAAATTGTTTGTGGATTGTTGGTAGTATATACAGGATAAACTGTCGCTGTATAGGTAAAAGTGTCACCTATGCACCCATTTGCTGATGGTGTAATAAGATAAATCACATTTACAAATGCTGTGCTTGTATTGTTTAATATTTCCGTTATAGGATTGCTTGTTTGGTTAGAAATCGAAGTATTGCTTATGTTTGTTATTGCTGCACGCGACCAATTGTATGTTGTGCCGGTTACTGTACTTGTAATATCATAGTTTTGAGCAGCACCGCTACAAACGGTTCCGGCTGTTGCACTGTTTATATCAGGTATGGGATTTACCATAAGAGATACATTCAGTGAAATGGACTGAGAAACCTGTGTTACAACTGAATCAGAAGGTCCACTAATAATATTTGTTCCCGACAATACAACTGCACCATTTATGGCCAATAATCTACCGTCTATTGAAGAACCTGTATTCATAGTTATGGAAGTCAATGCAAGTATATTACCTGAAAAAGAAGTGTAGTTGCCAATAGTTGCTGAGCTACCTATCTGCCATGTTATGTTATTAGCCTGTGCGCCTCCGATAAGGATAACGTTGCCACCAGCACCACCTATTGAGGTAAAATCAGATGCAATTTGAAAAATCCATTTAGCATTTACATCCCCTTGAGCATCAAGGGTAAGGTCGCCAGACTGGATTAAAAGAGTAGATGTTGATTTATAAATGCCAGGTGTAAGTGTGACTCCACCCTGATCGCCTGCAACTGTAACAGGTGCAGGTGCAGTTGCTCCTTCTGCATAAAGATATGCATCTGTAAGGTCTTGTTTTGCTTGAATTAATATAGCTGCTATTCCAGGGGGAACAATATCATCAGAAGCGTAAATGGCACCATTCACTACTATTGCTGGAGGAAATCCTGTAATCGAAGAATGAACACCCGGACTCAAGCCAACATTCATATCATGAATTTCGCTAAAGCCTGTACTGGTAATGGCTGTACCTGCAAGAATACCATATCCGTAAGCTGATGCAAGATCAGTTGATGATGTATCTGTTCCAACACATCCGCCACTGACTACAACATTATAATTGGTTGCAATATCAGAGATGGTTGCAGGATTAATAGTTAGTGTTGAGGAATCGGCACCTGAAATATTTCCTCCGTTAATTAAGGGAATTAAACCTTTTCTCCACTGGTATGTAAGATAAGCACCTGTTGCATCAACTGTAAAACTTACTGAATCGCCTTCACAAATTGTTTGATTAAGCGGTTGTGTAATAATAAGAGGTTCAGATTCAATCGTTAAGTCTGTTATAATGATGCTATCGCAACCATTTACCGTAGAGAGAGTGTCGTGGTATATACCTGCTATTGTATAAGTGTTTCCGTTAATTGTATAACTGTCGCCATCGCAAATTGCTTGAGGGTTGTTTATTGTGTAAATCGGATTCACTGTAAGCTGTGTAATAATAATACTATCACAACCATTTATGGTAACAAGAGTATCGTTATAGTTACCTGCCAGAGTGTAAGTATTTCCGTTGAACACGTAACTGTCCCCATCACAAATTGCTTGAGGGTTGTTTATTGAATACACTTGATTGACAGTAAGATTTAGCACATAAACACTATCGCAGTTATTTATGGTAAGTAAACTATCATAGAAAATATCAGTTGTTGAATAATTATTACCTCGCCATAAAAATAGTTCCCCATCACAAATCTCTTCATTATCAATAAATTCATATACTGGATTAACTGTAAGTTGGGTTATAATAATACTGTCGCAACCTAAAGATGAAATCAGTGTATCGTTATAATCTCCGGCAACAAAATATGTATTTCCGTTAAATACAATACTATCGCCATCACATATAGTCTGAGGATTATTCGTAAAAGTAGTTACACAGCCAAGGCATCCGGGAGTCATTGTAATATCGAGGCCTGCTGTTGTAATAGCTCCAATCATTGTCAATGCTCTGCCATTAACAACAACTCCGGTATTTAACAAGTTAATAGCACCGTTAGGAACTACTATGTTTCCATTAAAATCTGAATAATTGTTTATGTTAACAGCCCCATTAACAAGCCAAAAAACATTTTTTGCCTGAGCCCCATTTATAAGTTTAACTTTTGAGTAGGTGCTTGTTGAGAGTGCCGGACTGCCACCGTTAATTTTAATAACGAAAACACCATCGGCATTTCCTTGCGCATCAAGTGTGAGGGAATCTGTAAAAGTGGCTGCTGAGTTCATTACATATATGTGTGGTGTAAGCACCAGGTTGTTACCAAACTGTGCAGGGTATAGTAGTTCAATATCAGGAACCATAGCGTTAAGATCATCATATAAATTTGATAAGTCTGTTTCTGCCTGAATTGTAGAAGGATCCTGAATAAGGTGAAGCGTTCCTGTAACAGCAGCAGGTTCCCATCCGGTAATAGCACCAATACCATTATTTCCTACATCACCTATAGCGAATGTTGTGCCTATAGTGTTAGTAAGCGCGCCATTGCTTGAATAAATTGAATAACAGGCAATAGAACCAAGATCAGGTGCCGGTGGTCCTGTAAGAACAAGGCTTCCGCACCCTTGGGGTGTATATGCAGTGATGCCATCAATAGTAATTGACCCGGTTGTGGAAAGTACTCTTCCTTCAAGAGAATCGCCTGATGCCATCATAATTGCTGAATTATCAGCGATAATTGTTCCCCTCATGGTAGTGTTTGTGGCCATGCTAACCAGACCTTCCACTCTCCAGAATACATTACATGCCTGTGCACTGTTAATTAGTGTCACTTTAGCTCCGGCACTTGTTGAGAACGTTCCCTGTATTTTAATTATAAAAACAGCTGTTGGATCTCCCTGAGCATCTAAAATAAGTTCCAGATCCATCGTTGCATTGCCAGGGACAGAATACACACCAGGAGTAAAAACAACCCCATTTCCAAGTAAAAGTCCTGGAAAATAATCGTTTGAAGTACTGTTTATCTGAGCAACAGCACTCAATAATGCAAGTTCACATGCAGTGGTTGCAGGGTCAACTCCAGGACGCATCACGCCATCCACGTTTCCGAAGCCAAGAAAGTCTCCGCTTGTATAATAACCTACATCGCCTGTAAGATGTGAATGCGCACTGGCATTGTCATGCACTGCCCCGCCGGTAGTGTAAATAACAAAATTGGCGGATGCGCCTAAGTCAATAGTTTGACTGAAACCAACCATTGAAATAAACAATAGAAATACTACTGTTATAATTAATAGGAATTTGCTTTTCATACTAAATAGTTTAATTGTTAAATATTTTTTTTTGCACAACAAAGGTGAGAAACAACGATCTGGAATGTGTTATACAATTTTGTAAATTAGTTACAAGATTCACACATATAATTCACAGAGGTATAAAAATACAGGGAAAAAAATATTTCTATGTATATGTGGATGGATGCTGGAATGATATATATCATTTGGAGCAAAAAAGAGCTTTTTTTAAACTCTACCCCAACCCAAGCGATGGAAATTTTTATGCAGAAATTACTCCTCCCATTCAGGGGAGGCAGGGAGGGGTCAGCATAAAAATTACAATCCTAAACGGCCATCTTAAAACCACCATTCCTGTAACATCAGAAAAAACTTTAATAAATACGAGCGGATGGGCAAAGGGAACGTATGTTTGTAATCTGGTTATTGATGGAAAACTGGTGAGGAGTGAAAAAATGGTTTTGAAATAATCTTTGGACAGATAGCAAGGTGCAGAGCACCGGCGCTATTTGTAAAAGGAAATAGGTCAACAAAGTGAGGTACAGAGTACCGAAATATAAAGAATAAATGGCAATACGAGGAATGAAGTGATAAAGCAATCTGCCTGTCAATAAACAGGTTGACTTCGCT
The DNA here is from genome assembly GCA_043826845.1 of Bacteroidota bacterium. Classification (GTDB taxonomy): domain Bacteria; phylum Bacteroidota; class Bacteroidia; order Bacteroidales; family CAYTAU01; genus JBDRPR01. Next base: position 5,149 of record JBDRPR010000400.1, on the reverse strand, counting down.
GAGCTAATCTGAGTTGCAAACTCAGAACCATTTACCCCTCTCCCGTACAGCTGTCGGGAACAAACGAGGGGAATATGGAAAATGGATTATTTTAATCAGGTCTTTTAGTCGGAATAATGAAAAGAGGTAAGGTGGTATGACGTAAAACTTTTTCGGTAACACTTCCCATAACAATATTTTCCAGCCATTTCTTGCTATGAGAACCAAGAACAATAATATCAGCATGTACATTTTTTGCTGCAGTCAAAATAGAATCAGCCAGATTCCCTTCTCTTATTATTGTTTCGATAGTTTCATCTCCAAGATATTGCTTTGATTTTTCAAGAAAATGCTGAGATGCTTCTATCAGACGGTCGGGATTATTCAATTGCGATGGACCCATATCCATGAAACCGTTAAATCCCATTATGGGAGAATAATCCAATGACGAATAATACAACGCGTCTGCTATAACGTGCAGTAATACAACTTTTGCTCCCATTGCTTTGGCTATTGAGAATCCTGATTCGGCCACTTTTTGTGCTGTTGGATCATAATCCAGAGCGATTAGTACTTTTTTTATTTTACTTGTTTTCATAGTCGTTTTTTAAAATCGGGCAAAATATTATTAACTGATGTTACGCAAAATAACATATTTACATTTTTTAAGATTCCTCATTTCACTACGTTTCATTTTGTTTTCTTTCCATAGGAATTATACCTGACATTTCCCCAATAATATTTATTAGTTCGGTGCCAGATGGGATAACAATTTTAGCATTTTTCTCAAGTGAGGCTTCAAGTGCCTCCAGTTTTCTTAATAATTGAGCATTTCCGATAAAATATTTATCAGCAGCTTCATTTACCAGTTTTATAGCTTCTGCTTCTCCCTCTGCATGCAAAATTTTTGATTGTTTAAATCCTTCTGCTTCTTTAATATTTGCTCTTTTTTCACCATCAGCTACAGTTTCCCTTGCTGATGCAAAATCAATTGCTGCAATTTTTTCATTTTCAGCTTTTACAACTTTATTCATTGTTTCCTGCACATCTTTTGGAGGGTCAATTTCTTTTAATTCTGTCCTTACAATTTCAATCCCCCAACTTTTTGTTTCAAGATGCAGGGTTCTGTGAAGTTCTGAGTTTATTTTTCCACGTTCGCTATTTGCTGATTTTAAAGTCAATGTTCCGATGATATTACGAAGAGTTGTTCGAGCAAGATTAACAATCTGCCACTTATAGTTGTTCACATTATATTGTGATCCTTTAACACTTTCCTCATCATCTCTCACTTTAAAATAGACTTGAGCATCAACGCTGGCATTCAAATTATCGTTGGTAATAATTTCCTGTGATTCTGCATTCATCATTTGCTCAGTAATATTTATAATATACATTCTTTCAATGAATGGAATGATCCAATGAAACCCTGGTTTTGCAAAATGATGATATTTTCCAAGTCTTTCAATTAATCCCCTTTGAGTGGGTCTGATAATTCTTATTCCCAACAAAAGAAAAAGAGCCACTACTGGTATTATTAAATAAAAATAATTCATATTCATTTCTTTTTAATAGTATTATTCAACTGACTTATAATTCTTCAATTATTTTCCGTAATTCTTTTTTCGTCAAACGGAGTTTGTACTCAATTATCCTCAGCAGACTTTCTTCCATACCATCTTCATGTTGCAAATCCTTTTCAGTTAATTGAGGATATTTTGTTCTGAGTTTTATTGCAAACTCTTCCCAGTTTGTCTTCTGTAATACCAATATCATAAATTAAGTTTTTTATCGTTTAAATTGTATTTTGAATTGAATATTCATTCAATGGTTCTCTTTTATGGCAACATTTTTATAATTTATTTTCTTTTATCTTGTTTGTGTTTTGAATGTCCCGGATTGGTACTCAAAGGATGATGTGGATTATTTGAATTTTTGAACCATCCCTTATGGGTTGCTTGATCTTCTTTAACAAATACAAGGCAGGAAGTCAAACTAAACATAATACCAAGGCACAATAAGATTATAATTGTTGATTTTAATTTTTTCATTTTTTTTAGGTTTTTAGGTTTTGATTCTTCTTTAATCAGACAATTCAAATTTATTTTTATTGTGCTTTTTTATAGAAAATAATTCTAACAAGAATGATTATTACTGCAATAATAAGTAACACATGAACAATTCTGTACGAGTTGGTTTTAAATAATTCAAATCCAAAAAAAGCAATAGCCCAGAATACTACAAATAATCCGGAAATAATGTAGAGTGAATTTTTCATTGTCTTTAGATTTCAATAAAAGTACATCTAATGGTTTCTGAAAACTTTACACAATTTCAGATAAGAATTACATAATTCACACATCATGCACTATTGCTTTTATAAACAAAAAAGCCCTCTGAGCTATTTGTTATAGCATTAGAGAGCTTTTTGCACTTAAAAAAACTACTATTGAGAAACCAATTTTCCTGATTGTATTATTATATTTTTACTAATCACATTGTAGAAATATATTCCAGAAGGAAGATTACTTGTTTCAAGAGTTGTAAATTGTTTTGTTACGATTGTATTTATTACTTCTTCTCCCCATGCATTGTATATTCTCAACCCTATAGTTGTCGGATCAGCTTTTTCAATTTGAGAAAAATCATTTATTGTAATTGTGGTATATGTGCTGAATGGATTGGGATAAATTGCAACAACTTCTTTTTCTGTGTCAAAAGACGACACATTTATAGTTCCACAATTAGCAGGGATCATTGGGGCAACAGCATTAACTTCAGTAGTCGTCAACGCACCAGTTGTTGTAAGTGCTCTGCCATTAAGTGTAACGCCTGTATTTAATGCGCCCAAAGCACCGTTATTACAGATTATTGTTCCACAGAAAACAGAATAGTTGTTAATATTCACGGCTCCTTCAATCTTCCAATACACATTTTTTGCCTGTGCTCCGTTAATCAAATTAACTTTTGAGTACACACTTGTTGAAAGTGCTCCGTTTATCTTGATAATAAATACTGCATCGGAATTCCCCTGAGCATTGAGAAAAAGCGTATCTGTAAATGTGGCAGCTCCACCCATAAGATATGTATGAGGTGTAAGAACCAGGTTTCTTCCAAACTGTGCAGGATATAAAAGTTCTATATCATATGGCAGAACATTTACATAATTATATGCAATTAATAAATCTGCAGCACATTGTTCAGTAGAACCATCAGGAAGAAGATGGATGTCCCCTAATACATTTAAAGGATCAAATCCTGTAACTGCGCCATTATTACTTCCAACATCACCGGTAATATAAGTTTCTCCGGTATTAGTAACTGCTCCATCAGAAGAAAATATTCCGTAGCAGGCAGCAGCACCAAGTACTGGAGCCGTTGGACCATCAAGATAAGGACTTCCGCATCCGATTGGTGTATAAGCCAGCACTCCATCAACAGTAACAGCCCCGGCAGTAGAAAACGCTCTTCCTTCAAGTGTATCTCCAGTGTTAATATAAATTTCTGCATTGTTTGCAATAATAGTTCCTCTCATAGTAGTTCCTGTAGCCATGCTTACCATACCTTCTACTTTCCAAAATACATTACAAGCTAGTCCACCGTTAATTAATTTGATTTTCGAATTTGCGTTTGTAGAAAATGAACCGTCTATCTGAAAGATAAAAACTGCATCGGGATCACCTTCTGCATCTAAAAAAAGATCTAAGTTCAATGTTGCTGCTTCGGATATTGAGTAAACTCCGGCAACAAGTGTATCTCCATTTCCAAGCAAAGATGCCGGAAAAAAATCTGCAGTAGTACTGTTCAACTGGTTATAGGCTAACAGTAAATCTGTAGCACATTGTGCACTGGCCCCATCACCATCGTGCATAACTCCATTCACATTTCCAAAAGCCGTACTGGAACCATTGTTAGTGCCCACATTGCCTGTAAGTTGTGAGATTCCCATATTACTAACAGCCCCATTCGTAGAAAAGAGAACGAAGCCAGCAGATGTTCCAAGATCAGGAGCCTGTCCAAAATTCACACTTGCCATTAGAAACAGAATGACTACTGTTAAATAAGTAAGTAGTTGTGTCTTCATTTCATATAATATTTTACATTGTGAATTAGTTTTCACAAAGAAACAAAGGTCGTTCTCTAATTAATATTAAGTGTTATATAATTTCAGGAAATAGTTATATAATTCACACATTCTGTTTTTATAAATAAAAAAACCGTTCTGCCAATTATTGCTTCATACCGACTGGCTAACAAGATATTTAAAACAAAATGATTAACAGCAAAACTATAATTATTATAGCACCTACAGAAATATAAACCCCATCTCCTGTTTCATTAAGAATATCTTTTATTGACCTGACTTCATTTCGTAATTCTTTTTTCTCTTGTGAACTCAAGCCAGAAAAATCCATATTTTTTATTTCGTCCAATCTGGCGATTGAAGCTTCAATATCAGCTGATTCAACAGTACTGGTTTCAGGTTTTGATTTTTTTACAGATTCATTATCTGATATCGCTTGCATAGGAATAATTGTAAACATCAGAAATGCAGTAATAATAAAAAGAGTCATCTTTTTCATTTTATTTATTTTTAATTTGTGAATGAATTTTCACAAAACAAAAGTGCAATTATAAAATACTTTTTCTGTTATATAACTTTTGAAAAAAGTTATATGATTCACATATTATCAGACTAATTGCAACAGCCTTTTTGACCATTTAAAACTTTAAATGCTATCCTGACTTGTGACAATTAGTGCGGTAATAGAATATAAATCTATATCTGTAAAAGCAACATTAACAATTTTTTCTTTACTTTTTCTCAAAAAGTAACAAAAAGCTTTGAACAAATTATACCAAACCGCCAACAAGATGAATGAAATGAAATCTTTTGGCTGGTTTGGTTAATGCCTATGGCTAAGGGTTTTATGACAAGTGTGATGCGAGTTGTTTTAATTATTATGTTAGCCAGTCGGTATTATCCGATTCCTTGCAATTCAAAAAATATTTTGCGGTTATATCAGTTAAACCAAATATTAATTCATTTGAAATTATATGTTTACAATCACTACTGACCGACTAATTTTAATAGATTCTTCGCTTCGCTCTGAATGACACGACATTTTGAAAGTCAAATGAGAGGGAGTGGGTGATTGGCGGCATAAAGCCG
>JBDRPR010000399.1:0-7680 GCA_043826845.1 Bacteroidota bacterium | reverse complement strand
GTTGCATTAAATAACGGAAATTCAGGTGTTGGTATTTATGGTGGTGCAAGTAATAATATTATTGGTGGTACAACTACAACCGACCGAAACATAATAAGCGGAAATTTATACGATGGTATTGGGATAAATGGTAATGGTACTAATAGTAATATAATATCTGGCAATTATATTGGCACTAATATAACAGGAACTCTAGCTATTCCTAATGGGAATAGTGGCATAGCAATTCAGAACTCAGCAAAATTTACACAAATTGGCGGAAGCACATTAGATTCTGCAAATACAATTGCATATAATAACGAATATGGTGTGCTAATTGATGGTTTGGGAGCAAATTATAATAATGTTACACACAATTCTATTTATTCTAACAATAATAAGGGAATAGCGGTATTAAATCTGGCTAATTTAGGTATAACTGCACCGGTAATTACTTCATTTGATGGGGCACAAGTTACAGGCACATCGTCAGCTAATGCTGTTATTGAGTTTTTTGCAGATTCAGAAGAAGAAGGAAAGATCTTTATTGATACGGCTAAAGCAGATGTTTCCGGTAATTTTTCGAAACAGTTAAATTTAAGCGGTATCCCGGATAACTTCAATATAACTGCAACACAAACCTCAAATAATAATACATCGGAATTTTCAGTTCAAGTAGGTATTTCGCCATCCGCCCCACAAAATTTATCTGCCACGGGAGGAAATTTACAAGTAACACTCCGTTGGAATCCAAACAGTGAATCAGACCTTCATAAATATAACATTTATCGTGGAACGACATCCCCAGTAGTAACACTAATTGACAGCGTTATTGTTTCAAGTTCCGCAGATACCAATTACACTGATAATAATGTTACACCCGATACAACCTATTATTACCGGATTACAGCAGTCGACAGCGCGTGGAATGAGAGTAATTTCTCAAATGAAGTATATGCTACTCCGTTTGAAATTATATTAACTGTCCTTACCCCCAACGGAGGTGAAAATTGGCTGGTTGGCTCATCACAAACTATAAAATGGCTGTACAATCAGGTTGACACGGTTAGGATAGATTATTCAACTGATAATGGCAGTAACTGGATTCCCATTGATACTACCGTATCGCCTTCGAAGAGCAATGAAATTAATCCGTTTAGAGATAATGAATCTTTTAACATAAAGACATCTAAAAAAAGATTTAATGGTTTAAGAAACAACAATAAAATAAAATCGATATTAACCGAGACTATTCTTGCAGATACAGGCAGCTTTGAGTGGACAATACCAAACACACCTTCAGCCCAATGTTTAGTAAGAATAACAGATAAAACTAATCCAGGGGTAGGAGATTCAAGCGACACCATTTTTACAATTGCTTTTCCAACAGAGATCGTTGTAACCAACACAGCAGATAACGGACCCGGCACACTCCGCCAAGCATTATTAGATGCTGGAAAGGGTGCTTTCATTACTTTTGATACGGCAGTTTTTCCTCCCGGCAGCCCAGCAACCATTTCTCTAACAAGCGGCGAATTACCTGCAATAACACAAGGCAGCATTACAATCGATGCAAGTAATGCAGGAGTAATATTAGACGGAAGTTCATTAGCCGGTGGCAATGGACTCTTCATTAATTCTGATAGTAATAGAGTAAAGGGCTTGCAAATTCAGAAATTCAATGGAGATGGAATCAGTATAATGGGAAATAGTAGTCCAAGTTATAACATAATTGGCGGTAACAGGACAATTGGTCATGGACCGAATGGTGAGGGAAATACTGTTATAAATTGTAGTTTTGACGGTATTGATTTATATGATTCTACTACTACTTTTAATATCATTATTGGCAATTATGTTGGTATTAATGTGTGGGGGTTAGTAGCAATGCCTAATTTTAGAGGAATTACAATTCGAGCTCCTTTTAATACAATAGGAAGTAGTATACCAGGAGAAAGGAATATAATTAGCGGTAACATAGATCATGGTATTTGGATTAATTCGAACTATGGTCATCATAATACTATCATTGGAAATTACATCGGCACCAACGCTACCGGAACGGATTCAGTCGGTAATGGCGCCGGTGTTATGATAAGTGATTTTGATGGAGCACCAACTAATAATACTATCGGTGGAAGTAATGAAAATGAACGGAACCTAATAAGCGGTAATAGATGGAATGGAATTTTAATAATGGGTGTTGGGGTAGATAGTAATTATGTGATTGGCAATTATATTGGCACTGACATTTCAGGAATTAATGCAATCCCAAATTTAGGTCGAGGAATTTCAATTGTTACTGGAGCAAGTAATAATTTTATTGGAGGAAATACTATTGGAAAAAGAAACGTTATATCTGGTAATGCAATGGACGGAATTGAGGTTACAGGTGTAGGAACTCGATATAATATGATAATTGGGAATTTTATAGGAGTCAATTCCGATGGAACACAAGCATTACCTAATCAACTAAAAGGAATAGATATTCATAATGGTCCAAAATGCAATATAATAGGTGGCGATAGTTCTATTTACAGAAATATTATTAGTGGTAATATTTTAAATGGAATTCATATTGTATCGTTCGGTACGGATAGTAATATTGTCCGTGGTAATTATGTTGGAACAGATGTTAGTGGTACATCTGCGATTGGTAATGGATGGTCTGGTGTACAAATTAACGATGGTGCTAGTTTTAACATTATTGGGGGTAACAATCCTGGTAAGCGAAATTTATTAAGTGGAAATATAGGGGCTGGGATAGTAATATCGAATAGTTCAAATTTTAATCAAATAATGTGTAATTATATCGGCACTGATATTAATGGAACTCTTTCCTTAGGTAACGGAGCTGAAGGAATCTTTATTGAGAACAGCTCAAATAATATAATTGGTGGAAGCAATCCTGGTGAAGGAAATTTAATCAGTGCTAATAGTCTACTTAATATTAGTATCCGTAATTTTAACTCAACATATAACACAGTAATTGGTAATTACATAGGTGTTGATGTTACAGGAACAGTTGCTTTAGATAATGGAAACGGTGGAGTAGGATTGTACGATGGCGCAAGGAATAATGTAATTGGTGGAAGTAATCCTATTGAAAGAAATATTATTAGTGGAAACAATTATAATGGTATTTGGATCAAAGGTACTGGAACTGACAGCAATATAGTATCAGGAAATTATATTGGTGCTGATTATACTGGTAATGTAGCTCTTGGTAATGGTAATCAAGGTGTCCATATCACTGGTGGACCGAAGTATAATGTGATAGGTGGGCAGAATGAAGGAGAAAGGAATATTATCTCAGCCAATGGATTCGATGGAGTACTCATTTATAATTCTGATGAGAATATTATTGTAGGAAATTTTATAGGTACTGATGTAAATGGAACAAGTTCATTAAGCAATCAATCTAATGGTATCAGTATAAGTGACAGTGCGAATTATAATAATATTGAAAATAATGTTATAAGTGGTAATAGTTCCAATGGTATTAGCTTTTTAATAAGTAATAATAATATTGTAACTGGTAATTATATCGGTACCGATGTAACTGGGAATAATCCGGTTCCGAATGGTGGAAAGGGGGTATCAATTCACGGGGGATCAAATAATAATGTTGTGGGTGGCATAACACAAAGGGAAATAAATTTAATTAGCGGAAATAATGGTGATGGTATTTGGATTGCAGGAAGTGGTACCAACTACAATAAAATAATCTCAAATATTATTGGCATCGATTCCTCCAAAACAATAGCCCTTCCTAATGGTACTAACGGAATTACTATTACCAATTCAGCAAAATTTACACAAATTGGCGGTAGTACTGTAGATTCTGCAAATACAATTGCATATAATAACGAATATGGTGTAAGAGTTGATGGTTTGGGAACTAATTATAATAAGGTTACTCACAATTCAATTTATTCCAATATTAATAAGGGAATTGCAGTTCTTAATCTTGCTAATTTAGGAATTGCTGCACCGGTTATCACTTTATTTGATGGGACACTAATTATCGGCACATCGTCAGCCAGTGCTGTAATTGAGTTTTTTACAGATTCAGAAGAAGAAGGAAAGATCTTTATTGATACAATAAGTGCAGATGTTTCCGGTAATTTTTCAAAACAGTTAGACTTAAGCGGCATCCCTGATAACTTCAATATAACTGCAACACAAACTCTAAATAAAAATACATCAGAATTTTCTGTTCAAGTAGGTATTCCGCCATCCGCCCCACAAAATTTAGCAGCAACTGGCGGAAATATACAAGTAACACTCCATTGGAATCCAAACATTGAATCAGACCTTCATAAATATAACATTTATTGTGGAACGACTTCCCCGGCAGTAACATTAATTGACAGCGTTGTCGTATCAAGTTCTGCTGATACTATTTATATTGATAATAATGTTACACCCGATACAACCTATTATTACCGGATTACAGCAGTTGACAGCGCGGGGAATGAGAGTAATTTCTCAAATGAAGTAAATGCGATGCCTTTTGAAATTATCCTAACGGTTCTATCACCTAACGGTGGAGAGCAATGGCTGGTTGGCTCATCACAGACTATAAAGTGGTTGTATAGTCAGGTTGATACGGTTAGGATAGATTATTCAACTGATAATGGCAGTAACTGGATTCCTATTGATACTACGGTATCACCTTCAATGAGAAACGAAATTACGCCATTTAGAGATAATGAGTCTTTTAACTTAGAGGCATCTAAAAAAAGTTTTAATGGATTAAGAAATAACAACAAAATTAAAACAATATTAACCGAAACTATTCTTGCAGACACAGGCAGCTTTGAGTGGACTATACCAAATACACCTTCAGCCCAATGTCTAATAAGAATAACAGACATAACTAATCCATTGGTAGACGATTCAAGCGACACCATTTTTACAATTGCTTTTCCAACAGAGATTGTAGTAACCAGCACAGCAGACAACGGACCCGGCACACTACGCCAGGCATTATTGGATGCTGTAAACGGTACTTTCATTACATTTGATGCAGGTGTTTTTCCTCCAAGCAATCCAGCGACTATTTCTCTAACCAGCGGGGGATTACCTACAATAACACAAGGCAGCATTACAGTTGATGCAAGCAATGCAGGAGTGATATTAGACGGCAGCATGATAGGGAATGCAAATGGATTTCATATAAATTCTGACAGCAATTCTATCAAAGGATTACAGATACAGTATTTTACTGGAAATGGAATTGGCATCTCTGGTAATAATAGCCCGAGTTATAACATTATAGGAGGGGATAGAACAATAGGAACGGGACGAAATGGTGGAGGTAATACAATTATTTATTGCTCTAACGGTATAGCAATTTATGATTCTGCTTCAACAAATAATAAAATAATTGGTAATTATGTGGGCATCGATTTTTTAGGAATAACTGCTATGCCCAATACAATAGGAATAAAAATTCGCTCACCAAATAATATTATGGGAAGTGAAATCCAAAGCGAACGAAATGTACTGAGCGGTAACATAAATTCTGGGATTAGGATTGAAACAATCTATGGCCATCATAATACGATCATTGGAAATTACATCGGTACCAATGCTACTGGAACGAATTCTGTTGGTAATGGTATTGGGGTGATTATAAGAGATGGAGGCCCTAAATATAATATTGTAGGTGGTGTTACACCCTCTAAAAGTAATTTAATTAGTGGAAACAATGTTGATGGCGGTATTTGGATTGGAGATGTTGGGTCAGACAGTAATTTAGTAATTGGTAATTATATCGGAACTAATGTTAATGGAACAAATGCAATAGGTAATCAAGGTAGTGGTATCTTTGTTGGACACAACTCTAGATATACAAGTATTAAAAACAATATAATAAGCGGCAATACATCCAGTGGCATTGACTTTTATAATAGTAATAATAATACTGTAATTGGTAATTACATAGGTACAAATGTAACGGGTAACGATTTTATATCAAATGGTGTGAATGGTATAACTTTACATGGCGGTTCAAGTAATAATATTATAGGTGGTACAACAGTTGCTGAGCGCAATATAATAAGCGGCAACTCAATGAATGGAATAGTTATAGAAAATACAAATAGCGATAGTAATAATGTGTACGGTAACTTTATTGGTGTCAATGTTTTAGGATTAACGGCACTGCCAAATGGCGGACACGGTATCGGCATCTGGAATGGACCTAAAAACAACCTTATTGGTGGAGACACACCGGAACATCGTAACATTATAAGCGGAAATATTCTAAGTGGAATTGGAATAAGCGGAGCCAGTACTGACAGTAATTCAGTTAAAGGAAACTATATTGGAACTGATTTATCAGGAACAGTTGCATTAGGTAATCAAGGGCATGGAGTTCAAATTAACGTATTAGCAGCTTATACCAAAGTACAAGAAAACATAATTAGTGGAAATAGCGGTCCCGGAATTGGTATTTGGAATAACTCTAGTAATAATGAAATCATTGGCAATTACATTGGTACCGATGTTTCCGGAACACTTTCGCTTGGCAATACAGCTGAAGGTATTGTAATAACCGATAGTCCAAACAATATCATAGGAGGCAGCAATTCCGGTGATAGGAATATAATCAGCGGGAATAATGGAAGTGGAATTGACATCAGGGGTGCCGACAGCTACGGTAATATTGTCAATGGCAACTATATTGGCGTCGATATTTTAGGATCAACAGCACTGCCAAATGGAGGAAACGGTATTGGCATATATAATGGTGCAAAATATAATGTTATCGGTGGGGATACACCAGAATTTCTCAATGTTATTAGTGGAAATTTATATTCAGGTATTGGGATATCGAATGCTGGTACTGATAGTAATATAGTGTCCGGCAATTATATTGGCACAAATTCTACCGGAACAGTTGCATTAGGTAATCAAAGCCATGGAGTTCTTATTACCGAGTTAGCAGCTTATACCAAAGTGCAAGAAAATATAATTAGTGGAAATGGAGGGCCCGGAATTGGCATTTGGAATAACTCGGGTAATAATGAAATCTTTGGCAATTACATTGGTACCGATGTTAGCGGGTCACTTTCACTTGGGAATACTGCTGAAGGTATAATTATTGATGATAGTCCAAATAATATAATTGGTGGTAGTAGCCCTGGTGAAAGAAACATTATAAGCGCAAATAGTCTTAATATTGGTATACGCAATCCTAGCTCAACAGGTAACATTGTAAAGGGTAATTTCATTGGGACTGATGCCACTGGCACTGTTGCATTAAATAACGGAAATTCAGGTGTTGGTATTTATGGTGGTGCAAGTAATAATATTATTGGTGGTACAACTACAACCGACCGAAACATAATAAGCGGAAATCTTCATGAAGGTATATGGATAGGTGAAAATGGGACAGACAATAATATTATACAGGGAAATTATATTGGTACTGATAAATCAGGTATAACGGGATTAGGTAATGATGCAGCTGGTATAGCTATACATTCAGGTGCAAAATCAAATATCATTAAAAACAATATCATGAGTGCCAATTATGATGGTATTTGGATTGGAACAGTTGGAACTGATAGTAATGTAATAATAAATAATAAAATTGGTACAGATGTTTCAGGAAGCAATCCTATTCCGAATGTATGGAGTGGAATTGTAATTTGGCAGCAAGCGAAATTTACACAAATTGGCGGTAGT
>JBDRPR010000398.1:0-2798 GCA_043826845.1 Bacteroidota bacterium | reverse complement strand
GATTGGGATATATCTTAACATCAGTTATAGCTTTATTCTGCATATCTTGAATTACAAGTGGATTGCCATAAATAACAGTATCTGATATTGTAACAAAGGTTGTATTGGTAATTACAGGTATATTATAATCGAAATAAATATCTGCTGTATTTTCTACTACTGTTCCATTTACTAAAGTATCATAAGGTGCAATTTTAAACTTTACAAAACCATGACTGTTTGCTTGGTTAGTTGTGCTGTCGGGTAAATTGATATTATTAAATGTAAACATTAAAACAGGGCTTCCATGTCCTGATACATCAATAGTATATGGATGTGAACTTATTCCCCATTGAAGTGTAGAAATATCAAGATGTTCTGATAATGTATCCACTACAACGACAGTAAAAGCAGTATCAGAACCGGTATTTTGAAAACGAATTACATAATCTAAACTTGTACTAGGCATTACAAAATTGTTGGCCGTTATACCTTCTGGACTTACACGTTTATCATTAGGGTCATAACTATCAATTATTGTCATGCAATCTATTTCAACTTCTGCATCTTCATCATCCATTGCTTGATTGTTGACAAAACCCAGACCTGCAGGCGAACTTCCACATTCTTCAATTGTTTCGTTTGGATGAGAATTGCCAGGATGCATTGGGTGCTGATCTGCTTCAAGTCTATAAGTTGCTCCATCTGCTGGAATATCTATTATTAGTTCTTCTTGTCCTAATAATTGGAATGTTCCAGTGTAAACAAGAAGTGTATTTCTATAAATACGATATTCTGATGCTATTTGCATATCGCCGGAACCCAAAGCACCTGCATTTGTTATAACAAAGCTAATAATACTGTCTCCAACACATACACCTTCAACCATTACTGAAGAATGATCCCATTGATTATATGAAGCAGTATCAAGCTGGTTTGCACAATCGTTTGCAGGTGTTATCCAAGCTTCAGTACATTGTGTTAGTCCTGTTATTCCATTAATACAAGCAACAGAGTCAACAATATGAATTTCTCCACAATCGCCATGTGCAAGATTTCCAATATCAAATATATAATTGCCTAAAGTATCTATTGTATAAGGATAACTTGCACTAACAAAGATCACGTAATCTGGTAATTGAACATGAACCTCAACACCTGTTGCATCTGCAAAACCATCATTGCAATAATGCACATAAGTATTATTGGTAAAACATCTTCTTCGTACGTCGCTACTAATATCTATAGTTAAATATGGGCATGCAAAGCCTTCATTAAAAAAATCAATATCTGTTGTATCCATCCCCAATGAATCGAAATGAACAGTATGATAATTTGGAATTGGACATAATGGATTTATTAATAATAAGTTTGATGCCGGTATAATTTGCTCCACCTGATATGTACCAGTATCAGTTGAAATTGTATATTCACCAGTATTATTAGTTATGCCATAAAAATTATTTGTTTCAGTTTTAACAATAAAACCTTCAAGACTTTGTTCTGAGCCTTCTATGATACAATTTGTGTCAACTACAATTTCACCAAATATTTTATTTGTTGTTATTATTGAACAATCAGAACTAAATGATGATATAAGGTGGTCATAATTTGTCCAATTAAGTAATGACCATTGAGGATCATCTACCTCTATACAAGATAAGTTAGGATTTCCAGAACAATTAAAGTTATAATTAAAAATAATTGACGAATTATTCCCATTTCTAACATTTAAGTAAGCTAAATTATTATACTCACACATTATTCTATCAAGAGAACTATTGTTGCTTAAATCAAGAGTGGTCAATAGATTATATCCACAACCTATTTGAGTAAGAGCTGTATTTGCACTAACATCTAAAACACTTATTTGATTTTTATAACAAGCTAAAGTTCCAAGATTAAGATTGTTACTTACATCCAATGATGTAAGTTGATTATCAAAACAAGATAAATAATAAAGATTAAGATTATTAGTTACATCCAATGATGTTAATTGATTATCGTAACAATATAAAAGATAAAGAACAGGATTATTGCTGATATTCAATATTGATAATAGATTGCTTGAACATCCTAATGTTACCAAATCAGGATTATTGCTAAGATCTAAAGAAGTTAACTGATTTGCATTACATTGCAAACTTGTAAGAAATGTATTATTACTTAAATCTAAAGTGCTTAATTGATTTAAATCACAGTTTAAATCTGTTAAAGCTGTATTATTACTAAGATCTAAAGTGCTTAAATTGTTCCAACCACAATTTAAATAAGTTAGATTTATAAACACCTCAATACCTGTTAAATCAAAAATATTTTCATCATCAACATACATATTACCAGAAAATGCTACAGCCTCACTCACTTGAATTTCTGTGTCCTGATTAGTATTGATTGATGGATTACCAACCAATGCAGCTTTAAAATTAGCATCTGGAATATTAACTATTTGTGCATTTGCAAAAAGAACAAATAAAAGTATTGTTTTTATAAGTATAAGTTTTTTCATAGTTTTTAGTTTAATATAATTTTCTCTACCGACACGCCTTTGCTAGTTTGTACTTTTATTATGTAGATGCCTTTTGGTTGTGAGCTTAGGTCTATTTCGTTTTCTTTGCCATTGTAGATTTGTCTGCCTTCAATATTCATTACTTCTATCTGCTCTATACCCTCTGCTTGCACACTTATTTTTCCTGTTGTGGGATTGGGATATATCTTAACATCAGTTATAGCTTTATTCTGCATATCTTGAATTACAAGTGGATTGCCATAAATAACAGTATCTGATATTGTAACAAAGGTTGTATTGGTAATTACAG
>JBDRPR010000397.1:0-23744 GCA_043826845.1 Bacteroidota bacterium | reverse complement strand
ATTAAATAATCAATTAAAAATTGCATTAGAAGATAGAGCAAAATTTAGACTCGATATTGTTATAATATATGGAAAAGTAGCTGATTTAAATCCATTGGATAGTCAATGGTTACAAAGCTTAAATGATATAAAATTACTTTTTCATCAAGATCTTCATGCAAAATGTTATATAAATGAAAAAGAAGCAATAGTGACATCTATGAATTTATATATGTTTTCTCAACAAAATAATGTTGAAATGGGTATATATGTATCTAAAGAAGAGGATGAAGAATTATATAATCAAATTTTAAAAGAAGCTGATAAAATTAAAAGAGGAAGTGAACACAGAACAATATCTGTACAAAAAGTAGAAACCAAGAAATCTGAAATAAAGAAAAGTGATGAAAAGCAACAATCAAAAAATGAACCTGTAATTAAAAAGGATTATTCTAAATCAAAATTTTTAGCTACAAAAGATATCGCAGAAATTACTGGATTAAGTAGCAGGAAAATAAATACTTATTTAGTTGATGAAAGATATATGTATAAAAAGGGTGAGGATTGGATAGCTACAAAAAAAGGTGCTGATTTTGGTGCAATGCAAAAAGAAGGTGGGTATGGCAAATTTATTGTTTGGCCTGAAGATATTTTGAATGTTCTAGAAGACGCTAATTTGCCATTTTAATACCTTAATTTAATTCAAATGGCCATAGACCAATATATAGAATCGGTATCTAATCGTCTTAAATCGGGAATATCAAGAGAGCATTCTTACCGTGGCGATTTGGAGACTTTAATCAGAGAAATTGTAAAAGGAGTAAATATTACCAATGAACCTGCAAATGTTACCGATTGTGGAAACCCCGACTATGTTATTACAAAAGGAAAAATTCCTATTGGTTATATAGAGGCAAAAGATATTGGCAAAGACCTAAACGCAAAGCAGTATAACGAACAATTTACACGATACAAAAAAGCATTAGACAATCTTATAATTACCGATTATATATGGTTTCAGTTTTTTCAGAATGGAGAATTAGTACATGAAATAAAAATAGGAGAGATAGAAAATAATATAGTAAAACCCATTGCCAAGAATTTTGCAGAGTTTACCGACCTTATACTAAACTTTTGCACATTTATAGGTCAGACAATAAAATCGAGTAAAAAACTTGCCGAGATGATGGCTGCAAAAGCACGTTTGTTGCAAGATATATTAGAGCGTGCAATAACATCTGATGAAGAAACACAAGAAAATACATCATTAAGAGAGCAATACCAAACATTTAAGAATATTCTTATTCACGACCTCACACCAAAAGACTTTGCCGATATATATTCACAAACATTGGCTTACGGAATGTTTGCAGCCCGATTGCACGACAAAACTCTCGATGATTTTAGCCGACAAGAAGCTGCCGAGCTAATACCCAAAACCAATCCATTTTTGCGAAAGCTATTTGGATATGTAGCAGGACCAGATATCGACGACAGAATAAAAACGACTGTCGACAATCTTGCCGATGTTTTTCGTGCTACCAATGTAGATGCACTATTGCACAATTTTGGTAAAAGCACACAAACTACCGACCCTATAATACATTTCTACGAAACATTTTTGGGCGAGTACGACCCCAAACTCAAAAAAGCCCGTGGAGTTTGGTATACCCCCGAGCCTGTTGTAAAATTTATTGTACGTGCAGTAGACGATATTCTTAAAACAGAATTTGATTTGCCACAAGGATTGGCCGATACATCTAAAACAAAAATAAAGCTACGCACACAATCGCAAGACAAAAGAACCACCTTAGGATATAAAGAAGTAGAGCAAGAAGTACACAAAGTACAAATACTCGACCCAGCTACAGGCACGGGTACATTTCTTGCCGAGGTTGTAAAATATATCTACAACAATAAGTTTAAAGCTATGCAGGGAGCATGGAGCGGATATGTAGAAAAAGATTTGATACCTCGCCTAAATGGTTTTGAATTGCTTATGGCCTCTTACTCTATGGCGCATCTTAAACTAGATATGTTATTGACCGAAACTGGCTATACATCTACAAAAGACAAACGTTTTAATATTTATCTTACCAACTCACTAGAAGAGCACCACCCCAATACAGGCACTTTGTTTTCTGGATGGCTAAGTGCTGAAGCCAACGAAGCCAATCATATAAAACGCGATACTCCTGTAATGGTAGTAATGGGTAATCCACCTTATAATAGAACATCAAATAATTCAAATTCTTATATAAATCAGCTCTTAGAAGATTATAAAAGAGGATTGAATGAAAGAAATCTTGTACCTCTTGATGATGATTATATAAAATTCATAAGATTAGGACAACATTTTATAGATAAGAATGGAAGTGGTATTTTATCATATATTTCTGCGAATAGTTTCTTAGATGGTGTTACTCACAGACTAATGAGAATTAGACTACAAGAAAGTTTTGATAAAATTTATATAGTAAACCTTCATGGAAATGCTAAGAAAAATGAAAAAAGTCCAGATGGTTCTCCTGATCAAAATGTATTTGACATTATGACAGGTGTTAGCATTAATATTTTCATCAAAACAGGAAAGAAAAGGAAAGATGAGTTAGGCAAAATATTTTACATCGATGCTTATGGAAAACGAGAAGCAAAATATAATTTTCTACTAAAAAATGATTTCAATTCATTAATTTGGGACAAAATCGCAACAAAAAAAGACGATTTGTGGCGTATTTCAAATACTTCATCAGACGAATACAAAAAGCACATTAATATTGTTGAATTGTTTGGAAATACATCTCCTTGTATTAGAACACATAATGATAAAGAATTAATTAATTTCGAAAAATTTGATAATGAATATAATCAGAAATATCTTTTTAAAACATTTGATATAAGATATGTGAATTTTGATTTGTCAAAAATTGGAAGATCAAGAATAAAAGTAATGAAAGAGTTTTTATCCAAAGAAAATTTAGGATTTATCTTTCAAAGAGGCTCTTCATCTGAAGTACCTAATACGCCTTTTATTACAAATATTATTTCTGATCAAGGTTCAATTAAGCCTGGTACGACATCTACATCTACAGTTGCTCCACTCTACCTATATTCAGAAAATGAAACAGAAATATTTAAAGATGGAGATAGAAAGCCCAACTTAAATACAGAAATAGTAAAACAAATAGCCGAGAAATTGGGGCTGGAGTTTGTGGCTGAGAAAATAGATAATAAAAGCACTTTTGCACCAATAGATATACTAGATTATATATATGCAGTATTGCACTCGCCAACATACAGAGAAAAGTATAAAGAGTTTCTTAAAATAGATTTCCCTAGAGTGCCTTATCCAAAAGATAAAGATACATTTTGGAAACTTGTAAAACTTGGAGGCGAAATAAGACAAATACATTTGCTAGAATCTGCCAAAGTAGAAGAATATATTACTTCTTATCCAATAGATGGAGATAGTGTTGTTACTAAGCCTAATTATAAAGGCACAAAGGTTTATATAAACGAATCACAATATTTCGATAATATACCAGAAGTAGCTTGGAATTTCTATATTGGCGGTTATCAACCCGCTCAAAAATGGCTAAAAGACCGTAAAGACCGAAAACTAGAATTTGAAGATATTCTACATTATCAGAAAATAATAGTTGCCTTAAATGAAACAGATAGGTTGATGAAAGAAATTGGTGAAGTTATAATTGAATAATAACTTAAATCCTAAAAAAAATGAAAAAAAACAATTGTAAGTTACTATGTGCAAATAAATACAATTAAAAAGAAATAAGTCTTATGAATAAATCACATTTGTTTTTTAGAAATCCATCAGAAGGGGTTATTCCATATAGATCTAGGAAAGGGGGCTTTAGTGAAGAAGATGAAGATGAAAAGGTTATTGAAAAACCAGATTATACTTTATTAGCAAATAGTTTTAGGAATTGCATAACACGTTTTGAAAATGATCTAGACCATAGAAATAAAAGCAGGAATATAACTATCGATAACCATTTTGATTTAATTGAACTTACTTTTCAAGGAAGCTTTATGCAAGAAAAATTTCAAGCTCATTATATTCAAATATTTGGCTTAATTCCTGTTAGATTTTCCTTGTTTAACAGAAAAGGCTTATTTGCCATTGAAAATAGAACAAAGTTCGATTTCTTTTTTTTGCAACTTGATAATTTTATTTCAAGATATATTGAGGGAACTAATGATAATTTTGATAGAAAGATAATATATATTAAAAGCTTCAAATTGTTTTCTTCCAATGACATGTATGGAAATATTGATAATTTTGAAGTTATTCATTTATCGTTTTTAGGAGGACATACTTTTATTGAAGACACACATATAAGACCACAGAAGAAAGAACTTGAAAACTACTTACAAGTAAATAATATTAGATATTCCTTTAACGAAAGAGATGGAGAAGTTTACGATATTAATAATACAATTTTAAGAATAATCCTTAATAATTTCGATTTTATTTATGCTACTTGTTCTGGTTCAGGTGCTATAATCCAACCTAGTATTCATAATACACCTAAAAGAACTTTCGATTTTGAAATCACAAATGCAGATGAAACTTTACCAATTATTGGCATTATTGATTCGGGTATTTCAAATCAAACTCCATTAGCCTCTATCATTATAGGAGAGGATGACGAATTTAATTCTACTAGTACAAGTTCCTTTAGTGATATTGCAGACCACGGAACAGGTGTTGCTGCTTTTGCAGCATTTGGCACAAAATTAATTCCAAATTATAGAGGAGAAGTAGAAGCTGATGCAAAGGTTTTACCTATAAAAATTATTGATAATCAAACTGGTGCAATTTCTCAACAAAAAACTATAGAATTAATTAGAAGAGCTCATAATGATTATAATGTGAGAATCTTTACATTAACTATTGGCTATACAAAATTTCCTTTAAAAGATAACGAAGAGTATTCATCATATGCAAGAATGCTTGATGAATTATCGGCAGAACTTGATGTGTTGATATTTATTTCAACAACAAATAACGATTCAAGTATAAATGCTCAATCGGATTATCCTAATAAATTCGTAGAAGAAATAGCAAACATAGCTCCCCCTGCCGAAAGCATGAATAATATTACAATTGGAGCAACTGCAAATAATTTTGAAGTAAATGACCATAGAGGCCTTGCTATTGACAAAGATTTCCCAGCAATATATTCAAGAAAATTTCATTACAATTACAGTGATGAAGATGCTTTTAATCAATCTACAAGAAACAAATATTTAAAGAAACCTGATATTATTTTAGGGGGTGGAGATTATTCAGAATATAATTCTTATGGGTTTAATGGTTATTTTGATAATGGTAGTGCTTGTATTGAAGTGCTGTCTTCTGATTTATCAGAACGTACATTTCGCAAACTAGGAACAAGCTATTCAACACCAATAGTGGCTAATCTTGCAGCAAGATTATTAAATCAGTATCCTAATTTAAGTATGCAAACCATTAAAGCATTATTAATAAATTCTTCTAATGAAATAAAAACTGGAGATATATTTAATGACTTTGACAATATTTTTAAAAATAGAATATTTGGACATGGGACACCAAATATTGAATCATTATTGAATTCAACAGATGATAAAGTGACTTTAATAATAGAAGATAAAATAATACCAGGAAATATTATAACATTCCCTATACATATTCCTAAATACCTAAATGATGCTCAGAGGATTAATGGAGTGCTGAAGATTTCTTCAACATTATCTTTTAAATTCAAACCAAAGCTTGACAATCAATTATTATATTGCCCAATTCATTTAACTTTTGCAATTGGTAAAAATTTAGAATTAGAGGCTTCTCATTTAGAAGATAAAGTTGATGTAGATACTGGTGAAATCACTGGAGAAAAGACAGTAGAAGATGGATATAATGGTAATTCAACAAAGAAAATTAATCTAAATACAAGTCCAGATGGAGGTTGGGTTCAGGATTTCTATTTTATGAATAAGATAGTAAGCAATGTGCAAAAGACAAGTATTAATGTTTCAAGAGCAAATATTATTAATGAAGATAATACTTTCAAAATTGCTATAAATTCTGCGTTACACAAGCAGCTTACCAGTGTTGAAAAAATATCTTATGAAGGAGTTTCTATACCTTATAGTTTAGTAATTACGATTGAACAAGTAGCAAAACAGAAAGAAACATTTGCCTCTTTATATGATGAATTAAGAGCCATAAATACATTGGAAATTATAAATGAAGTAGAGTTAGAAGCTGAACTAGATAATTAAATACATTTTTTCTCTTTAGAAAGAATATTCTTTAGTATTTTAATATCAATATTATAATTTTCTTTTTTGCTTTTATTATTAGCAAATAAAGTCTTTTTAATAGTAGTAATTATTGATTTCTGTATGATATAAAATGACAAACCAAGAGTTAAATTGACAATTTCTGTCAGGTCTTTTTTATTTTTAAATTTGAAAGGAGATTTTTTTATGGTTTTATCAATTAAATCTCTTATTTGAGTTTTATTTGGTAATTCTAAATTAACTTTTAAATCAAAACGTCTTAATAGAGCATCATCAATCATTTGTAGCTGATTAGTTGCAGCAATTACAACGCTATTTTGTGGCAAATAATCAAACAATTGTAAAATTGTATTTACAACTCTTTTCATTTCTCCGTGGTCTTGGCTGTAATCTCTAACTTTACCTATAGAATCGAACTCATCTAAGAAAATAATACATTCTTCACTTGATATTTTCTTGAAAATTTTTGTGAGATTTTTACTCGTTTCTCCTAACTTAGATGAAACAATTGCACCTAAATTAATAACATACATCATTTTTTCTAACTCTCCAGCTAAAACATATGAAGCAAGAGTCTTTCCGCAACCAGAAGGTCCGTGAAAAAGTATTTTATTTGATACTGTTAAATCAAATTTGTTAAGTATATCAATACCTTTATGTTCATCAACTAAAAATTCTAAATCTTCTTTTACATCTTTAGAACATACAAGATTATCAAAAGTATAATCAGAGGTAAGTTTTTCAATGATTAATTCATTGATTTCTCTATTATCTTCTTGAAGAAAATATTTTTTAGAACCAACTTTAGCTAGCCCTTTTGTTTCTTGAGCTTTTAATCCTTCTTTTAAAATTGATTGAAGTTGGAGTGCAAAATTTACTTTTTTTGTATTGCGAGAATATTCAATAAGTTTATTTAAAACATCAAGCAATTGTTCCTGATCATTATCAAGAGCATACTTGGCAATATCTTTTATGAAATCAAATTGTGTCATTTTATATTTCAAAAATAATATAAAGATATAAATGAAATAATGATAGAATAATATTTTTACGAACAATTTATTTTTAATAGTATTTTTACCACTTTACCCCCTCCAAATACCCCTCTCCGATTCCATAAAGCCCAAAAACCTCTTTTTATAGACGGACCAGATTAACTGTTGACTTTTTAATGAAAAATCAATAAGCAGGTTTCCATCTATTCACACCTCTTTTTATTGAAGTAAATTCAATTGCTTCAGAAAATGAATGAAATAATTGATTTTCCCAATTTGATGTAATAGATGAACCTGTAAATTTATGAGTTTCATTTTTAAAACGTTCCGGAAAAGAATTATTTGAAATTTGCCAGTAATGAATTATTATTTCTTTTCTTTTTAAAATTAAATTTCTCTCGGGAAGTTTGTCGCTTTTCTGGTTATTGATTGTAGAATTGGCAGGAAGAAGATTCCAGAGGTCATTGTTATACCAGAGGCTGTAAGGAATAACATGATCAATATCAAAAGTATTATTGAGTTTTTTCCCTGTCCATACACATTCAAGGTCATTGATGTTTTTAAATATTGATCTTGCAAGATAAACATCGCGTTCCTGAATGGTTTGTAATGTGAGAAGATCTATAATAGTTCCAGATGAAATTTGATTTTGTGAAAGATGCTTTGTCAATTCAGCCCATCTGAGCAATGCGGCATCAAAAATCCAGGATCCCATTAAAACAAACTCTTTCCATAAGGAAGTATTCATGAGGATGCATTTATTGATGCTATCATAACGGAAAATTTCATTTTCGTTGTTAATTCCTCCTGAATGTTTAACAGGACCATCAATAATTGTTCTCTTTATTATTTTTATTAATAAGGAGAAAAGCAGCTTAATTTCATTCGGGAAAGAATTATTCTTTAAATCTGAAATAAAAACGGGCAGAGATCCATTATTATTTTTATAGTAATCAATAATGGAATCCATGGTCTTTCTGAAGGCAACAGGTTTTGAATAGGAAGGCGTTTCCCTTTGTATTTGAGGAATAAATACAGAGGATTCAAAAATAGGCCAGTAATAATATATCCATTTTTCAGCGATCAGATCAACCGGAATTCCAACCATTTTATTGTTATACCATTGGGCTGAGTTATAATTATTGGTTGCAATATCTGAAAATGCACGTATCAATGCAAGTTTATATGTGGCAACTTTTTTGTCTTTATTAATGATAGATTCTACAATCGAGATAGGTTTTATTCCGGAATCTGATTCAAGGGAAAAAAGCAAAGTGATCCATTTGCGGTCTGTTCTGCCGGCAGAATCATTATTTGTCCACCTATACATTAATTTGAAACCAATTCTTTCACATAAAAGAATCAGTTTTTCAGGATGAACAAAGTTATAAAATCTGGAGTCCTGATCATTTTTGGAATGATTTTCAAAAACAGGAATTGATATAAGAAGTTTTCCGTTTTCATGTAATATTTCACGAAATCTGAATAAAGAATTGAAAATTTCTTCATTGGATAGGTGCATTAATACTGCACTGCAAATTATTGAATTAAACTTTTGATTTATGGTTTTTAATTCAGGTAATGAGTCAAAGTTTATTCTTGAGTTAAATTGAGGGTGTTTTGAAAGTGCAAAATCAATCAAACCTTTTGAAGCATCAATACCAAATACATCAAAGCCATTTTTTTGCAGAATAACCATGTCTCTTCCTGATCCGCAACCAACGTCAAGAACGGTTCCTTTAATTAGATAAGAGAAATATTCAGAAATGCCTCCGGTTGTGGAAAGGTAAAATTCTGCTATTTGATGAGCGTTAAAATTATAATAGTCGATGGTTGCTTTGTCCATGTCACAAACATAAGAAAAAAAAACAGAAAAGGATAATTACCAAGCTGCACCCTCCAAATACCCCTCTCCGATACCATAAAGCCCGAAAACCTCTTTTTTTAGCCGAACCAGATTAACCACATCTTCCTGGTTATATTTAAGGACATTATTTTTCTTATGAGGATTGCGCCAGTCTTCCATAAGTTTGAAGATATTTGTTTTGTACTGGCGTTGGGTGCGTTTAATATCAAACATTTCTTCAAATGATGAAAGGCGGTAAGAATCCATTCCGGGCATAATTTGTCTGAAGACTTTTAAAAGATTTACGCAGCGGAAATTATTCCGGATATCGAGGCCGCTGTTTTTTTCAAGCATTCCTATATCCGGACCATAAAAGAAAATATAGCCGTCAACCGGTTCAAGAATTTGTATAATGTTGTTTATGGTGAGGTTTTCGTCATAAAGTTGCCCGTGGTTGGTGATGGAGTAAGCATAACCCACCAGAAAGAGTTCCTGAGTAAAAAACCATTCAAGGTCGAGGTAAAGATCAGTCATTTTTTTATTTCAAAGTTAAGATTGAATGATTGTAAGAAGAGCGTCATGGGTGCGATTGCACTTGTTGATGCCTCTTTGCGTAGCCGGAAAAAGCTAATAGTATGTAACTTTGACTTATGGAAAATAAAAAGACATTTACACTACAGGAGCTGGCCGATGAGTATAATGTAAGCGTAAGAACCGTTTATACCTGGCTACAGCCAATCAGAGAAAAAGTAATGAGCATGAATCCGGTGAATAAAAAAAGGATCCGGATATTGCTTCCAAAACAGGTTAAGTTTATAAAAGAGTTTTTAGGGTAGAATATTGTACTCTATGGAATCATTTCAAAGAAAAAGCCAGAATCATTCCAAAGACAGTACATTATAAAAACACCTTTTTTATCATACGTGTAAAATCCTTTTAAATGTTCATCAGGTAGTTTAGCGTCATAGGAATGTTTCATCTTACCAATAACAGTTCCATTTGGATATAAAAAGCCTCTAAAGCTTGATGATTTTGATTCAAAAAGTGTATTGATAAAATCAAAAATCAAAACATCATTTGGACTCTCTTTAGGTGCCATTTCATTTTTAAATATATTTCCATGTTGTAAATGATAAATCTCAGGACCTAATTTTTTTATTTTTTCCAATTCTTCAATTAAATTATCTTTATTAATTGTAGGATCATATTCATTCCCAAATATTTTACCTGTCATTAAATTTGGAGTCATTAGTATTAAATTTTGTAAGAACAAATATAACTCATTTTCTGATAAGAATTAAAGAACATTTTAATTAAAAGAAAATTATAGAAATAATTAAGAAAAAATGAAGGTAATAAAAATAAAGGGACTTTTATTTAATACGATTGACTCTAAAACTGATTAAGTTTATAAAAGAGTTTTTAGGGTAAATTTAATGTTTTGGCTTTTTTGAAGAGTTGATTTCAAATCGGTCAACACCGTATTTTTCATATTCCTCAGTATATCTAAGGGTATATTTGTATAAAAGATCAATATATTTGATTTTACTCAGTTTGTCAATTTTGGTTTTTCCATGTTCTTTATACATATCTCTTTTAGCCAGATGATGAATAAGTTCATCATGGAAAATATCTTCATAAAAAATTTCAACACGGGAATAAATTTCTTCCTGAAATTCTTTGGTAGGGAAATAACTGTCAAGTTCCTTTTTATACAGAACCATATCTTCCGAATTAAAATCTTTAGTAAAAGAAAAAATAAGTTGTTCAACCGGATCTGAATCACGACAGACATCATCATTGTTAAAGGTGTACATCCATTTACCAAGATATACAAGTTTTAAAAGCATCCGGTAATGCTCTCTTGAAAGTTCAATGTTTTTTAATTCCATATTTTGAAATTTATTGTAATAAAAAGCAATATTAGGAAAATATCAGAACATAAAAGAGGATAATAAAAATAAAGGAAAGCAACATTTTCATCCATCTTAATATTGCAGTGAATATTCATTGCAATAGATGCTCAAATTAAAAAATATTATCATTATTGCCATAGTCATCCTCACCTTGGGGATTGCCTGGAGATACTACAAAAAATACAAGGATTCAGAAAAACTCAAAATAGGCGAAACTTCCCTCAGAGCCACAAAGAAGATTGAGAATTTCAACGATTTGGTAGACATATTAAAAAACGGTCTGCTGTTAAAAGGATTCGTGGAAATAAGAAATTTCTCAGGAAGAGATTACACCCTGAACCAGATCAGTCTTGACTGCTTTACTCCAAAGACAGAAAAACTGATGGCTGAACAGACCAATATCATCCAGAATAACATCAGCCTGAAGAAAAAACAAATCACAAATATTCCCCTGGAATACAAGATTGATATTATGAATGCCCTTTCGCTTTTCAAAGAATCAGGAGTAATTCCCGAAGAAGCCACATTGTGGCAGGTGGTTACACATCCCGGACAATACTGGTCAGGAATGGATCTGAAAAAACTGAAGATGAAATTCAAAGGATTTATTCAGGCCGAAGGAATCACATTGAGTATAAACGAAGAATATCTTTTGTATGAATAAGAGCTATGCAGTATCAGGTAAAAGCAGAATACTGAAGCAATATGCCGATGTGGAAGATACCATTAAGGCCATTCAAAGGATAGTGAAAGAGAATTACACTGCCGTTGCCGATATTGCAGAGAACCTTCAGGGAAGCAATTGTGAAGAGACATTCAGAAACATCTGGAATTATATCAGGAAAAACATCACTTACAGAAATGACGAACCAGGAAAAGAACAGCTACGCACTCCCCAGAGAACATTAAGTGATGGAATCGGTGATTGTGATGATATGTCCATTCTGATATCCGGTATTCTGATCAATCTTGATTTCTACCATGAATTATGGATTGCATCATATAAAAATGAAAGCAGCTGGCAACATATATATACGGTTGCTTACAGCCGTTCAGGAAACAGGTATGTAATTGACTGTGTTCCTGAGATACCTTATTTCAATTACGAAGCAAAACCAATTAAAAACAAAATAGTTATAGCCATGAGATTAGAAGAATTAGGACAGGCCGTTTCCGCTGACATGATCAGTGAGTTGACACAAGCCTTTGATGAAAATTCACTCAGAGGATTTCAGAGTGAACTGGATGAACTGGAAACCATTCAGGGTTTGTTGGGCAATATTGCCATTGTGGATGAAGATGATGATTATGACAGCTTTTTGTCAGGATCAGAACTGCAGAAGAATATTATTCTAAAACAGCTGGTGGAGGCAAAAGATTCACTGGAAAATGAACTGCGCAATCCATCAGAAATGTCTCAGTTAAACGATAACAGAACAGAACTTGAGATGATCAATAATATTATTGACAATTTCGGTGATGAAGAAGAGCTGAGTCTGGCATTGAATGAAGCCATTAAAAGAGGCAGTTTGTATGTAAACTTTTACAAAGCCATAAAATACGGACTGGATGACGCGGTAAACGGTTTGATGGGAGAAGATGATGATGATATCTATTATCTGAAAGTGATGGACGAACAGGGATTGCTTGATAATATGTCTGATGACGATATGGATGGACTCGGACTTTTCAAAAAGCTGAAAGCGAAAATCAAGGCAGGAGTTCAGAAGTTCAAAGAAAAGCATCCCAAACTTGCAAAAGTAGGACATGCCATCAAGAAATTCAGTCCGGCAACATTCACGCTGAGAAAAAGCATGGATCCTTTTATCAGGGCAAATGCATTTCATATGGCTGATAAACTCATGGTGGGTTATGCTACCGAAGCACAGGCAAAGACTATGGGTTACAGTCAATCAGAATGGCAGGAATTTGTAAAAGCAAAAGATGCAGCAGAGCAGAAATGGTATGATCTGGGAGGAGAAAAAGACTATTTCAGAAAAATGGTTATGGCTAGTGCTCCTGCAAAAAAAGCAGGATTAAAAGGACAACTAGCAGTTGCTCCCTTAATCATTGCTGCAGTTACAAAAGTATTTGGAGCAGTGATTAATATTTTCAAAAAATTAAAGCTGAAGAAAAAGACGGCAGCTATGTAGATGAGAGTGCCGATGGATCATCAGCTGGATCAGAATATACATCAAAAAGTACAGTAACAACATTAAACCCGGCAGAAGAAGGAGCCGAAGAAAACGGAGGAAATATGCAAACAGATGAAAAAACAGGTGTCAGTGTAGAGACTACCACCGATGAAAGCGGGAAAGAAATAAAAGTTTACAAAGACAAAGACGGAAATGAAATCAGCAAATTCAAGTACTTCTTTCTGAAAAACAAAACCATGATCATAGTCATTGGAATTGCCCTGACTTTGGGGATAACCGGATTAATTATCTGGAAAATCAGGAAAAGAGCACTCAGGGGATTGGGAGAAGCCGGACTGTCCAGAAAACAGGAAAACTATATCAGGAGAAGAGGATTGAACAACCGCGCTTATGCCTCTCTGGTTCGTGAAGAAATTTTTAAAGACAAAAAACCTTATGATTCAGACAATCGAAGGGCATATTATAAAAAGGTTTTCCATGATGCATTCAGCAGACCAATTTCGCAGAAACAGGTTTCAGCTGCTCAGAACTACAATAATATGTACCGTGATGTAAGAAAACTTGCCAAAGCAAAAGGCGGAGGATCTCAGGGATGGAAAGAAGCCTGGTCAGAAGTAAAAAAAAAAGCGTAGTTAAAACCGAAGACATTTCAGGCAGAATGAAAAGTAAAAGGAAAACAAGGAAGTCAGGATTGAACGGAGAAGCTTCAGCAAGGTTCAGTATGATTACTGAGAGAGCGAAGAAGATCAGACAGAGTCACCCGGGAATGAAGTGGAAAAACTGTATCAAACAGGCTTCGAAGGAGCTTTATAAGTGAGAAGGGGGAAGTCAGAAGTTGGAAGTAAGAAGTAAGAAGTGAGAAGTTAGAAGTGTGAAAATTTATTAATGTTTAACTAAATACCAATAAAAATGAAAGAATTGACAAACGAGGAGATTATCCTCAGTGGATTAGGAGCCGGAATTGAAACCGGAAACGGAAGCAAAGCAAAAGCAGCTCAGTTTTCAAAATTGGGTGCCAGCTTATTCAGAAAACAGATGATTGAGAGAATTCCCAATCTTCCTGCAGCCATGCAGAAAAACCTGAAGGATGACAGGGCACAGATTTCCGATAAGGAATTTTTTGTGATCAGGGAATTGGCAGGAACCAGTACCGATGTGATCAGAAAAAATGAAAAAGCAGCTGCAGGATTGAGAAACATTGATGATGCAGAGCTGGGAGAAAACCAGTATTTTCTGTTATCAGCCATCAGTCTGCAGTACCGCTCAGGGAACACAGGACGTTTTGATGAACTGTTTCCCGATTTTCTGGCCAATGCAGTGTTCACATTCAAACTGGGAACCAGAGAGATTATGAGCAAAAATCCTGTGGATATGTTCCAGAGTCCGGTTTTCGGATATAGCAACCACAAAGATTTTGGAGTGATTGTGCTGAATAATCCCAAACTGGTTGTTCCAAAACTCACCATATATTTCGACATTCAGGATGCACCGGTAAGCATGAGCGGTCAGGTGAAACTGAAACTGATCGGAACAGAAGTGAGATCATATTAATTGAGGAGGAACATGAAGCAGTCTGTTTATTTATAAGCAGATTGCTTCGTTCCTTGCAATGACGGTTTCATAGTATTAACTTAAAAAATCAAAAAAAGTGGCACTAAAAATAAATTTATCAGAGATCAGGGCATTATCCAAAGAGCAAAGACAGGAATTTGCCCTTGTTATCCGTCAGCAGCCTGAATTGTTCAATGCAGTAAACGGAGTGGGAGGATTACCTGAAAATGCAAATTACGGCTTGCTTCAGGGAATCACTTCAGATCAGACCGGTCCGGTTGCAAATGCAGTTGTGGAAGCAATAGGAGATTTAGGAACAAAAACAGCGAAAAGCAATCAGTATGGATTTTATCAGCTTGGAATGGTTGAAGGTATATACAGGGTAACATTTAAGTTAGGAGAAGAAATTTCAGATCCTAAAGAATTTGAAGTAAGAAATGGAATATCAGCAACAGCAGACTATCAGTTCAAATAAAAACAATGAGCTGGATAAAGAAATATCTTGAAGAGAGTCCGGGGATAAACTCACTGATGCGTTTGCAGTCATTTATGACTGTAATTTTCGCATTTATAGTGATTGTCTGGCAGATGATAAAAGGATGTATTTATATTGAGCTGGATATATTACTGATCACTGCCGGATTTGCCCCCAAGGCATTACAGAAGTTTGCAGAAAGAGGTATTCACAGAAAAGAAAAAACAGATAAAAACCCGGAGGTGAAAAATGAATAACGAATATATACTGGGAGTCATCATCAGTGTGCTTCTGTCATTAAACGGGATCACACTCACATTTTTTGTCGCCAATGTAAGAGAATTGAAAAAAGCCATACAGGAGCTTTCATTATCCATAAAAGGAAGTCAGAAAGACATAGAGTATCTGAGTAAATCAGTAGAAATACATGAAAAGATACTTGAAAAGCATGGTGAAGAAATTGAAGAAATAAAAATCAAGGCAGAAATCAGGAACAGAAACCATAAAGAATAAGGAGGAAAAATGGATTTCATTATACAATGCATAGACAAGCTGATTACATCAGATCAGATTCACGAGCTGAAAGATGAACTGGACAAGGATTACAAATACATTGTTGGCATAGCCATATCCGATGTATTTTGCTCCAGAAATGCAATTTTTGAAATTATAAAAGTAAAAGGCATTGATCTGTTACCAGAGAAGTTTGAAGCAGTACATATCATGTCATCAGTAAATGTGCAGCCAAACAACCGGTTTTTTTCCTGGTTCAAACCTATGAAGATTTCAGGAGATGAGATGGTGGTCAGGTTCAGGGATCCTGATTATGTAAAAGATTATAATCTTCAGTTACAGGTATTATTAACCAATAACCCGGATATATTGAACAATGTACTGTTTACATAAAATATACGAGGGGAAACTCAAAAATAAAGGCAGTGAATCATTCCGGTTCACTGTTAAAGATTTTAAAAAGATAAGAGGAGCTTTTTGTTCGGGCGGGACCGGATTGTCCCTTGTATTTGACAATGGGAGAACAGTGATGTTGAGAAATTTTGAACAAAGGGAGAGTACGGATATCCCGCCCAACAAAAGGCCTCTGATATTTGAAGAAAAGCTGAACAACGAAATTATCACAGGAGTGATTATGGCAATGGACAATCCTTCTCCGACAAAAAATCACTCTGTTTATTTAATACTTGAAAATTAATGGAAGCAGTATCATCCATATTGCAGGCAATGATAAGTAACGAAATGAATGAAAAGCATGAGTTCCTTATTTCCCATCATGAGGCAGAAAAACCACACAGAATTGATGTCATGCGTGATGAGACTGTTTTCATTCATAAGATACAGATTGAAGCATCAGTAGATTTTTGGCTTGAATTTCATTCAGCCACAGAAAGCAGATTGATAAAAAGAAAGCTTTTAGTATTAAGCAAGATTGATGATGAGCATATAACAAGACATAAAGGAAGTGTGTATTTCAGCAAATCCCATCAATTTGAATACAAAGTAAGTTATGTAAAATTAAAACAGGTAAAATAATGCAGCATATATTCGACATACACGATTACGATGAGAATTTCCTTGATCAGTTTACCAGTCAGACCATACCCATTTATGATTTATGGAGCATCAGGCCGCTGCAGAATGAACAAAAAGAAATTATTTCAGGAAACTCCGCAGAAGTGACTAAGTTCAGAAATTTCATAATAGATCATTCAAACAGGGATTTTCCTCATCCGCTGGTAATTGTCATAGGAAACTCAGAAAAGAGCAATCCAAACAATATACTGAATACAACCAAGAGGTATTTCAAAATCAAGTTTGACAAATACAAAGGCACAGATCTGGGATCACCGCTTTTATATGGAAATGCACAGCCATATCCCACAGGAAGCGAACAAATGCTTCCATTGAGTTTTCAGAGTTACGGTCAAAGACTTCCTGGAAATCCGGCAGGATTCGGGGGAATATCCTATACAGAGATTCAGGGGATTATTGACAGAAATGTTACTGATGCCACCCGGTCCATTAAGGCAGAATATGAAGAAAACTCAGCTAAGAGAGAAGCCGAGTCCATCAGGAGAATTGCCGAACTGGAGATGAAAATGGAGCTTTACAAACTTGAGTTAAGAGCCAGAGAAGTGGAAGAAAAGGAAAAGCGGCTTCAGAATGAAATGGATGAATTTGAAGATAGAAAAGAAAAAGGACTGGGAACAGTAAGAGAATATACAAAAACCATTGCCGGAGGTTTGCTTGAAGTGGGTAAATCAGTGTTGGGACTGGATGAGTCAGGAAAATTCTCAGGAAAAGAGAAGAAAGAAAGAACAGAAAAAAGCAAAGATTCAGAAGATAAAAATCTGAAAGGAAGCCGGACTTGTGAAGACAGTGGTTTTGAAGAGAAGAAAGAAAAAAAGGCAGAAGAAAATGGAGATGCCTTCAGTGATTTGTTGGGAGTGATTAAAGGATTGAATGAAGAGCAGAAAATGCAGTTAATGGATGTATTGATTCCGGAGGAAGCAGAGCAACATTTATCCGGGGATGAAAATAATAAGCAATCAAATAACAAAGAAAACAATGAAGACATACAATCTGATCATAACGATTAATGAAGGAGAAAAAGAACTTCAGAAATCATTGCAGCTGGAAGCAGAAAATGCAGCCGAGCTTTCAGAAAAGCTGAATGCTTTGAAAATATTGAATGAATCCGTAGGTCATGATGATCTCATGTCAACTGTGGAAATGATTCATGAAAAGCCGGAACTGATTCCGGTGGTAAAAGAAATGATTGAAGAAGGCGAAGAGCTTTCAGAGGCACAATTGCTTGTTAGATTGCCCAGATATGTAAGAAAAGTGTTGAATGTATTAAAATCATAATTATGAATCCAGGCCTTGTAAAAGCCGGACAGTATGTAAAGCAGAGATATGAATCTGTTCCTCCGCAGACAAGGAGAAGGGTAAGGAATATAATTATCATTCTGATCCTTTTTTTGCTTTTCAGGAACCGTATTTCAGGTGCCATAAGAAAGCTTTTTCACAGGGATATTTCAAAGATTGAAGTGGATACATCACAACTGAGTTATGAAAGAGGTGAGTATTTCTCCATGTGCAGCACACTGGAATCAGCCATGAACGGAACAGGAACAATGGAGGAGAGCATAAATGAAGTGATCATGAGATTAAGAAATCAGGATGACTGGAATTTTTTGCAGAAGTGTTTTGGAGTGAGGAAAAAAGACGGAGGAACATTTTATTCTGATATCACAGGAGATTTAAAGACCTGGCTGGCCGATGAACTTGACAGCGGTGAAATGGAAGAAGTAAGAGATATTCTGATTCAGCAGGGAATAAATTATTAAATTTTGATTTAAATCGGCAGATATTAATTGAGGAAACGAAGGGATGAATAAGAAGAAAATCATAATAGCAATTGTTCTGTTAATCGCAGGGATAATTATTTTCTGGAAGAGAAAAGAGATACAAAGGATGCTGGGATTAAGCAGGGAAGAAAATGCCGGATCAGGGGAAAGTTCAGCTGCTCAGTTACCGGTTCCGGCAGTTCCGGGATTAAAATATACAGAATGTAAAAGTTATCCTGTAAAAATCGGATGCAAGGGAAAAGCAGTAAGTGTACTTCAAAGATATCTGAATAAAAAGCATGGTGCAGGCTTAAAAGAAGACGGGCATTTCGGACCAATGACAGAAACTGCACTGGTAGCTGCAGGATATGGAGCAACAGTTGAGAAGGAAGATATGGAGAAGATGCTTAAATCAATAACAGGAGGCTGATCTTGGATGAAGATGTCAGCAAATACAAGAACTGGTTTATCATAGGTATAATAATACTTATGATCATTTTTATTATAAGAATTATAAAGAAAAAGCATATGATAGAAGATATAATAAACAAGCTGCCCCGAAGAGGAGAATATAATCAGAGAAGTCTGGAGAATATTGACAGGATTATTATACATCATTCAGCTTCACCGGCAGGAAAGTTTTCATTATGGGATTTTGCCAGTTGGCACACAGATCCCAATGGAAGATTAAAAGCTCCGGGAATTGCCTATCATTTCGGAATAGAGCCAAACGGAAAGATTTATCAGGTAAATAAACTCACTGCATGGAGCTGGCATACCAAAAATGCAAATAAAAACGGAATAGGCATTGAACTGAACGGAAATTTTGAAGTGGAAAAGCCGACTGAAGCACAGATAAAATCACTAAAGTGGCTGATAAAATACTTAAACAAAACACTGAATAAAAAACTGGCAGTTTATGGACACAGGGAGATACAGGGAAATGCCACTGCCTGTCCGGGAAAAAACCTGAATATTGATGAATTCAGAAATCTTGCATGAGAAATACAGTCATCATATTGATAATAATTGTTCTTGCTGCAGGAATTCTGCTTTATAGGAAGAATATGGAAAAGGAAAGTCTGGGAAGATTGGTTTCAACAGCAAGGCCTCCAAAGGTGAGAATTGTTTACAGTAAAAAGCAGTTACCAAAAGACAGAAAAAAGATAGTGAGTTTAAAGGATGCTTATGAAATGCTGAAGGAAATATGGAGTAAACAAATTGACATCAGAGAAGAGATGGTTATTTTACTGCTTGACAGGTCAAATATGCTATTGGGTTACCAGATTTTAAGCATGGGAGGAATTACAGGAACAGTAGCGGATTTGCGTTTGTTATATTCAGCTGCCCTGAATGCTCTTGCTACAGGAATAATTATGAGTCATAATCATCCTTCCGGAAATCTTTCTCCGAGTGAACAGGATATAAACCTTACAAAAAAGATAAAAGAAGCCGGTTTGGTAATGGATATCAACCTTCTTGATCATTTGATTATCACAACAGATTCTTATTATTCATTTGCGGATGAGGGGATGTTGTAGGAAGTTTGAAGTGAGAAGTGAGAAGTGAGAAGTTAGAAGTTAGAAGTGAGAAGTTGAAAGTTGGAAGTTAAAAGTGAGAAGTATGAAAGTAAAAGTCAGAAATATAAAAAGATTAAGGCATTTGTTCTTATTGCTTTTTTTGTTGATTATGGCTTTACTTTTTTCAAATTGTAGTCCGCAAAAAAGGCTGAACCGGATGATCAGAAAGCATCCTGAACTAGTACAAAAAGACACAATCAGATTCACAGACACTACAATTATCCCTGAAGTCAGGATTGACACGGCATTTCATTACGAATCATTAAAAGACACTGTATTTATTACAAAAGAAAAGCTGACCGTAAGGATCCACCAGCTTAGAGATACAATTTATATAGAAGCTCACCAGGAACAGGACACTGTTGTAATTACAAGGGAAATTCCGGTTGAAAGAATCATTCACTCAAAAACTGAAAGTTGGATAAAAAAGATTTGGAAGGACTTTAAGTATAAGGTTGTGCTTTCTGTTTTATTACTGATAATATTAATTGGATTTGGGATAAAAATAGTTAAAGGTGAATAAAAGAGTAATACATTTATTTTCACAACCTTTATAATTATATTTCGTATAAACGAAAGTAGTTTTAAAATTCGTTCCATGAAAAAAATTATACTTATCAAAACAACACTTTTATTTGTTCTTTTTGCAAATGCCCAAATAGTAAATATACCAGATGCAAACTTTAAAGCAGCATTGGTTGGCAATTCTTTAATAAATACAAACGGAGATGGAGAAATACAGGTGAGTGAAGCAAGTATATACAATGGAATTATTAATGTTCCAAACATGAATATAGCTGACTTGACAGGAATTGAGGCTTTTGCTTCTATCACTGATTTACGGTGTGGCGCCAATCAGCTCACATCTATAGATATAAGCAGTAATACTGCTCTTACATTTTTACAATGTAGTGGAAATCTAATATCTAGCATAGATGTGAGTAATAATATTAATCTTAGTGTATTACAATGTGGTTCAAATCAATTATCATTTTTAGATGTAAATAATAATACTAATCTTAATGAATTAGTATGCAATTATAATCTATTATCCTCTTTAGATTTAAGTAATAATTTATTACTTACATTTTTAAATTGCCAAGTTAATCAGATAGATACTTTAGACATAAGTAATAATACTGCTCTTACTTATTTCGATTGTAGTCTTAACCTATTTAGCTCAATAGATGTAAGCAATAATATTGCACTTACTGAGTTAAGATGTTTTTCTAATCAATTAAATACACTTAATGTTAGTAATAATGTTGCTCTTACTAAATTATTGTGTGGAAATAATCAATTTAATTCGTTAGATTTAAGCAATAATACCTCTCTTGCAAATTTAAATTGCAAGGATAATCTATTAGACTCATTAAATCTATTTGCAAACATTGCTCTTGAGATACTTTGGTGCAGTTCTTGTGGATTAACAAGTTTAGATGTGAGTAATAATACTGCGCTAAAAACATTAAATTGTTATTCAAATCCAATAAACACATTAGATGTAAGTAATAATATATTGCTTATTACAATAGACTGTCATTCTAATCAGTTAGATTCGTTAGACCTAAGTAACAATATTGTTCTTACTAATTTATCTTGCTCCTATAATCAATTAAGCAATTTAGATATAAGCAATAATACAGCACTTAATAGCCTTGCCTGTTCTAATAACGATTTAACTACGTTAGATGTAAGCAATAATACAGTGCTTACTTATATTAATTGTGGACAGAATCAGTTAGATTCATTAGACGTTAGCAATAATATTGCACTTGAATATTTAGATTGCTGGTATAATCAAATACAAACTCTGGATATAAGCAACAATAACTCTATAACAAAATTTGAGTGTGAATTTAATCAATTAACTACTTTAAATGTTAAGAATGGAAATAATATTAATTTCACTTTATTTTATGCTTTTAATAATCCAAACTTATACTGTATTAACGTGGATGACCCGATTTGGTCGTTAATAAATTGGACAAGTATTGATCCTTGGGCTTTATTTAGCTCAGATTGCTCAATACTTACTTCTAATAATATAATTGGAAAAGTTGTAACGAATGATAATTGTATAATGGATGGAACAGAACAAGGTATTGATAGAATAATTGTTAAAACCGGACCAAATGATTTTTATAGTATTACAGATAACCTAGGTAATTACACTATTTCAACAGATACCGGAACATATCAAGTAGAGCAGATTATTTTTCATCCATTAATTACTCCATTATGTCCAAATCCAAATTATCATATAGTTCATTTCGATTCTTTAACAATGGATACTACAGATATAGATTTTTATAATGAAGTTATTGCTTGTCCATTTTTAACAATAGATGTTAGTAGTGACATGAG
This sequence comes from Bacteroidota bacterium, assembly GCA_043826845.1. Lineage (GTDB taxonomy): Bacteria > Bacteroidota > Bacteroidia > Bacteroidales > CAYTAU01 > JBDRPR01. The sequence goes on along the minus strand of JBDRPR010000397.1, from coordinate 1,202 downwards.
AAGAAGATGTTTTACAAACAATACTTTTATTCACTATTGTAATGATGGCTTTGCTGATGAAAGCGGAGTTGAAGTGCATGTTCAGCTTCCCGATTATGTAATATTTATTAGTGCAAATTATTCATATACACTGGATACACTTGGTAATTATGTTTTTGATATTGGAACTCTGGCTCAGGGCGATTGTGGAGATATTCATATAATAGATTCTGTTGCTTGCATAACCGGTATTACCGGCTTAACACAATGTACTGAAGCATGGATAACTCCAGCCAATGATTGTGCAAATAGTCTGGATACTGCTGCCTATAATGCTTGGGATCACTCATCGGTTATGGTAGAAGGAGAATGTATCGGAGATTCCATTGTTCGTTTTATTATTACAAACACAGGAGATGTTGGTACAGGAGATATGCAAATACCTTCAGAGTATCGTATATATGCAGATAATTTATTGGTTTTTACAGGTACATTTCAACTTAACGGACAAGAAGAAATGGTAATTGAATTTCCTGCTGATGGTATGACATACAGATTAGAAGCAGACCAACACCCAATGCATCCAGGTAATAGCCACCCGAATGAAACAATTGAAAATTGTGGTAATCCATATAATAGTACAGGATTTGTAAATACGTTCGCAATGGATGATGCTGATGCAGAAATTGAAATTGATTGTATGCAAATATTAGGCAGTTACGATCCTAATGATAAAAGTGTAAGTCCCGAAGGATTTACAGCCAATAATTATATAATGCCAGGTGCAAGTTTAGATTATGTCATTCGTTTTCAGAATACAGGTTCAGATACAGCTTTTACAGTTGTTGTGGTTGATACACTTTCTGCATATCTTGATATTTCTACTTTCCAAGCAGGAATAAGCTCACATCCATACACTCTGGATGTAAGAGGACAAGGCAGACCTGTTTTATTATTCCAATTCTTTAATATCAATTTACCAGATAGCACAACAAACGAAGCATTGAGTCATGGTTTTGTAAAGTTTAAGATTGCACTTTATGATACTTTAGTAAATGGAACAGTAGTAGAAAATACAGCAAATATTTATTTCGATTATAATATACCTGTAATTACCAATACAACCTTTGTTACAATATCAGATACTGTTATTTATGGCAATCCACTTGTAATTCAAGATATGCAGAATAAAGCTATAACTGATGTTAAGATATATCCCAATC
>JBDRPR010000396.1:0-4770 GCA_043826845.1 Bacteroidota bacterium | reverse complement strand
ACACCTAAACAACTAAACAACTAAACAATTAAATAGGTATTACTTCATTATTTCACTATAATGTTTATAAAAATGAGTTATAGTTTCAATTCCATTAAAAAACTGGTTAACAGGGAAATTTTCATTTGGAGAATGAATGGCATCAGATTCAAGGCCAAAACCCATTAATACGGATTTCAATCCTAGAATTTTTTCAAAAGATGAAATTATAGGGATACTTCCTCCACTTCTCACAGGAACCGGTTGTTTGCCATAAACATCCATATATGCTTTTTCAGCAGCTTTATATGCGGGAATATCAATAGGGCAGACATAGCCTTGTCCTCCATGCAGAGATGTAACTTCAACCTTTACATATTCTGGAGCAATTGATTCGAAATGTTTTTTAAATAAATCTGCTATTTTTTCATGATTTTGGTTCGGAACCAAACGTGTTGAGATTTTTGCAAATGCTTTTGATGGTAATACTGTTTTTGCGCCTTCGCCAGTATAACCTCCCCATATTCCACAAACATCAAAAGAAGGTCTGATACCTGTTCTTTCAGATGCAGAATATCCTTTTTCGCCAAACAAGGCATTAACATTAATGGCTTTTTTATAATTGTCTTCATTGAACGGAGCTTTTGCCATCAATTCTCTTTCTTCCGATGTAACTTCAATTACATCATCGTAGAAACCTGGAATAGTGATTTTCCCATTTTCATCAACCATTTTGGCAATCATTTTTGCAAGAGTATTTATTGGATTTGCAACTGCACCCCCAAATATCCCTGAGTGCAAATCTCTGCTTGGTCCGGTAATTTCAACCTGCCAGTATGCCAGACCTCTTAATCCTGTTGTAATAGAAGGAATATCTTCAGCAATCATTCCTGTATCGGATACCAATATTACATCAGCTTTCAACAGTTCTTTATTCTGTTCGCACCATTTTCCAAGGCTTGGAGAACCTATTTCTTCTTCTCCCTCGATCATAAACTTTACATTGCATGGGAGATTACCTGTTTTAACAAGAATCTCAAAAGCTTTTGCATGCATAAATCCCTGACCTTTATCATCATCGGCACCACGAGCATATATTTTCCCATCAATAATCTGAGGGTCAAACGGTTTTGTTTTCCACAAATCTATTGGATCAACAGGCATTACATCATAATGAGCATATATAAGAATAGTCGGCAATTTATTATCAATGATTTTCTCGCTATAAACTACAGGGTTCCCATCTGTTTGAAAAATTTCTGCTTTATCTGCACCAGCTCTTAATATTGCAGTTTTCCAATAATCAGCACATTTTATCATGTCACTTTTATGCTCAGATAATGAACTAATTGATGGAATACTTATCAATTCAAACAATTCGTCTAAAAATCTTTCTTTGTTTTTTTCAATGTAATTTTTTATATAATCCATGTTTTCAGATATTTATGATTTTAATATTTTTCACAAATTTACTTAAAAATCTCGGAAATTACTATTGGAATTAATGTTTTATGGCAAGTAATATTTGACACAAATGGAAAAAAAGTTACCTGAAAAAGCAATATTCTCATCAGCTTCACCGATAACCTCGTCATAATAAAACAACACATAAAGCATATTTTTAAAATGTACTTTATAATTCATGCCGATATAAAAATAACCACTGTTTTTAGTGCGCCATTCAATACCGGGACCACCTGCAAGAGAAAATTGTGCCCAATTGTAGCGTTTTCCGAACACATGTGGAATTGAAATATTTGTAGGATACATATCCAGGCAAAATCCTAAATATGTATTTAGATAAAATTGAGAAGATAATTTCACATAATATCCTGCAAACAAAGGCAATTCATAGCTTGTAAACTGAAGAACCGAATCAACAAATATTGAGTCTGAAACTTTATATAAAATGCTGAAATTCCGACGATTTAAATTCAATCCTGCATGAAATGAGAATCTTTCCTTAAAACCCAGACGAATTTCCATTCCGAAATTTATTCCGGGTTTTTGCTTAAATTTATATTCAAATGAATCTTTTAAAAGACTGATATTATCTCTGTTAACGAGTTGATTGGGGATGATCGGGCTTAGATGAATTCCAAATTTTGCATCATCAAATATTTCCTTTTTGTTCTGTCCAAAAATATTTATTGATGTAAGAAGAAGTAATAATACAATAATTAAATAGTTATATCTGGTAATATTACATGTCATTATTATACAAATTTGCTATTTAAAACGTAAAATATCGTTATTTTTTTATCAAAGAATCAGCAGCCAGACTCAATTCATTGTACCAGTTTTCACCAAAACGCCTTATAAGTGCCTGTTTTAAAAATCGGTAAATTGGGATCCCTCTCTCCTCCCCATTTTTATGTGCCGGAGTACAAACTTCCCATTTATTGAAATTTACAGCAATAAAAGAATTATATTTTTGTATCCTTACGGGATATAAGTGGCAACTCATTGGTTTTAGAAATCCTGTATTGTGATTCTCATTTGCTTTTTCTATAGCACATTTTGCAATACCATTTTCAAAAAATGCAAAAACACACTCCTTTCCATCAACCAGTTCAGTTACCATTTCATTTGAATTATCAACTGTATAAAATCCCTTTTTATTTAAAGCATTTAATCCATTATCAGACATATAAGGCTTTATTTGGTGCAACAGACTTTCAATTATTTCAATTTCTTCTTTTTCAAATGGTGCACCTGAATCACCTAAAACGCAACATTTCCCCTGACACAAATTTAAATCACAAGAGAAACTTTTATTTATCAAATCAAGACTGATAATTGTATTTCCAATTTGTAGCATAGAAGAGGTTTCTTTTATATAACTGGTCATCTGATACTAAACTGTTATTTTTTTAACTAAAAAGCTTTTAGTATAATTTCGAAGGATTAGCATGTTAAAAAATTTATTTTGCTATACATGATAACTATTCTGTATAATTAATGATTTTCCTGTCATCTCAATTGGTTTATCAATATTCATGATATCAAGAATGGTCGGAGCAACATCAGCTAAAATGCCATGTTCAACTGACTGAAAATCTGAATTTATTAAAATGAAAGGAACCGGATTCATTGAATGGGCAGTGTTGGGGCTTCCGTCTTCGTTTAACGCATGATCTGCATTTCCATGATCAGCGATAATAATTGCACAGTAATTATTTTTAATTACTGCTTCAATTACTTCACCAACACATATATCTACTGTTTCAACAGCTTTTTGAATTGATTTATAAACACCTGTATGACCAACCATATCACCGTTTGCAAAGTTCAGACAAATAAAATCATAATAATTCCTGTTAATCTGCTTAACTATTTCATCTTTAACCTCCAAGGCACTCATTTCAGGTTTAAGATCATAAGTAGCCACTTTTGGCGATGGAATTAATAACCTGTCCTCTCCTTTAAATATTTCCTCTCTTCCACCGGAAAAGAAAAAAGTAACATGAGCATATTTTTCAGTTTCAGCAGCTCTCAACTGTTTCAGATTATTTTTAGCAATAATCTCGCCCAAAGTCATCAGCACATGTTCTTTATCATAAATAATATTAACATCCCTAAAAGTATCATCATATCGTGTCATGGTAACATAATACAATGGTAAAGTTTTCATATTATATTCAGGAAAATCCTTTTGAGTTAAAGCAATCGTTATTTCACGTAATCTGTCTGTACGAAAGTTAAAACAAATAACTACATCATCATTTTCGATTTTAGCCAAAGGTTTATTATCAGAATCACAAATTACAGAAGGTTTTATAAATTCATCTGTAATACCTTCTTCATAAGCTTTATTCATTGCCTCTGAAGCACTTTTATATGTTGTACCTTTGGCATTAACCATCAAATCATAACCTTCTTTAACCCTCTCCCATCTTTTGTCTCTGTCCATAGTATAGTATCTGCCGCAAACGCTTGCAATTTTACCACAGGAATTTTTCAGATGTTTTTCCAGATTTTCGATATATCCCAATCCGCTGTGAGGATCAGTATCTCTGCCGTCCATCAATGTGTGGATAAAAACTTTTTCCAGATTGTGATCTCTTGCAATATCGCAAAGTTTATATAAATGAAAATCCATTGAATGTACTCCGCCATCAGAAACCAATCCAAGAAAATGGACTTTTTTATTATTTTCTTTTGCATATTTAAATGCCCGAAGAATCGTTTTATTTTCACTTATTGAATTATCCTTAATTGCTTTATTTATTTTTACAAGATCCTGGTAGATTACCCTCCCTGCACCAATATTCAGATGTCCAACTTCACTATTGCCCATTTGTCCATCAGGCAAGCCGACATTTTCGCTGCAAGCCAGTAAATAAGAATTCGGGTATTTACTTATAAATGAATTCATATTAGGAGTGTGGGAATTACTAATCACATCAGCCTTTGATTTATCACCAATACCCCAACCATCAAGAATTATCAGAATTGTTTTTTTTATGTCCATAAACACTTATTAACTGATGTTACGCAAATTATTATTTTTGACACGAATTTACACGAATTATCATTTAAGATACGAATTATCATAGTATGATTCTTTTATACTCTAAACTGTCTTGACCAAAATTAACTAATAACCCTAATTTTTGCTTGGATGTTGCGAGATAATTCAGGGTTTGATTAGTATGGCTATCGGTTAGTAATTCGATTGCTTTAACTTCAAATATTATTTTATCAAATACTACAAAATCAGCATTGTAAGTATGGGGTAAAATAATTCTCTTATATCCGATAGCTATCGGATTTATTTTGTATTGTTGT
>JBDRPR010000395.1:0-8089 GCA_043826845.1 Bacteroidota bacterium | reverse complement strand
TGCAATACTCCTTGGGCTTGAAAATAATAGAATGCTTCGTCGCCGCTCAAAACTTTCGGCGAAAGCAAAACCAGCATTGAATACAATGCTTCTCGGTTAGCTCCCATACCTTCAAAGCTGCTACCTGTGTCAAGTGCTGAAATAATTGAGAAAAATTTACCGAAAGCTATGAGGTAACAGAAAAACAAAAAATCTCCTTCAAAATGAATAATTGCATTATGGTTTGCAAATGGAATAACAGCAATAACACATATTATACTTGCCAAATTAATTGCAGGAGCAATCTGAAAAATCAACCCTGTGGTACTACTGAACACGCTGCCTTTCATAAACAAAACACGCAAATCTTTTATTGGTTGCAGAACTCCTGGTCCTTTTCGCCCTGAAACAATGCTTTTAGACCTAAGGATTATCCCTGGAAAAAATATTGCTGCAATAAAAGTCATAGACAATCCTATCATGATCAGATCAGATTAAAATAGGTTAATATAAAAACCAGTAACATAAATACAAAGGCGTACAAAACATAATGCTGTATCTGTCCGGTTTGCATAACTGCAATTTTTTTCAACAATCCTAAAAACCAGTTAATAGGTTTATATGTCAAATATTTTTTAAATATATCATCATTGTGAGATTTAAAACTTCTTGGTTGAGGAAAAATTTCATCTTCTTTTATCGGCTCATATTTTATTTTAGTTCTAAGAATTGGTTTTGCAAGCTGATTATAATTATCAGCAAAAGAAGTTGCTGTGTATTGTTGCTTGCTGGTTACAGCTTTATAACCACACCCCCAGGTAGGCACTATTTCAATTTGTTTATTTTTAAGATGGTAATATCTGTAAATCAGAATTAATGTAATTAAAAGGATAAATATCCCGCTTAAGATGCTTATCTGATTAAGATTATTAACAGATGAATTTGAAATTATTGTAATATCATTTATATTAAAAGATTGAATTACAATATTAAAAACTGGTTTTACAAAGTACACAGATGCCAGACCTATAATTACAATAAATGCAATTGTAATAAATTGAGGGTAAATCATGCTTTTGCTTACCTCAGAGGCATTTTTTGCATCTTCTGATCTGGGTTCTCCAAGAAAAACAATTCCAAATGCTTTTGTAAAACAAAAAATTGCAAGGCCTCCAATAAGTGCAAGACCAATAATGCTTCCCAAAAGAATGATAGACAGATATAAATTTGAAGCGGAAAGACTTTTAAACATTCCTATATAAATAAGATACTCTGATATAAATCCGTTAAATGGGGGCAACCCACATATTGCCAATGATCCTATTAAAAAGAAGATAGCAGTGTATGGCATTTTTTTCATTAACCCTCCGAGCTTTTCAATATTTCGGGTATGAGTTGACTGATAAACAGATCCGGCATTAAAAAATAACAAAGATTTAAACAGGGAATGATTAAGAACATGCAGTAATGCGCCACTAAATCCAAGTAAAACAAGAGCTGGATTTTGAGTCGCGATACCAATTACACCCAGACCAATACCTATTCCAATAATTCCAATATTTTCTATGCTGTGATATGCAAGCAATCGCTTTAAATCATGTTGCATAATTGCCATCATAACACCTAAAATGCCTGACAATAGTGATATGAATAAAATAAAGAGGCCAATCCATATAAAATCATTTTGTACTGATATCAATACTCTGAAGATACCATAAATTCCTACTTTAATCATAACTCCGGACATGACACCTGAAACATGTGACGGGGCAGCAGGATGTGCCTGTGGTAGCCAAGTATGAAAAGGTATAAAGCCTGCTTTTATTCCGAATCCGATGAAAAATAATATAAAAATGAATAAATTTGAATGATTTGAAAAATATTGTCCCAAAGCATCAAAACTCATTTGCCCGGTATCTTTTTCAACAATTATTAGAGCAACTAAAATTAATACCATTCCCACATGCATCTGTATCAGATAATTTACACCATCTTTGACAATTGATTTGTCTTCTGAATTGAAAATTACAAGTAGAAATGAAGATAATGCCATGATTTCCCACACAATAATAAATGACAATCCATCCCTTATCATAACAACCAGAATCATTGAAAAATACAACCAAAGGTATGAGAAGTAATGTATTGAAAAAGTGAGATTGCTTTTTTTGCTTTCATAAGACCTGAGATACCCTTTGGCATATAACAATCCAACCAAAACAGTCAGATTTATTATCAGAATAAAAAATGCTGATAATTTGTCAATTATAATAATAAAACTATTTTGAATGTACGGAATATTTAACTTCAGATTCAATACACTGCCTTTGATAAAAAGAACATCAGAACACCAATAAGAACTAATAATAACTACGGACAAAGCCAAAAGTAATGTACCATAATACTTCATTGACTTGGGAACAAAAAACAAAAAAAATGATAGTGATATAACAATCAGAAAAATCAGCAGAGTCTGAGCCATCGCATATTTAGGTTATATAAAAACAAGATGTTTAATACTTCTGAATATGAAGCAAAATTTTCAAAACAGCTTTGTTTTCGCTGGCAAAAGTAAAAACTAATTCAACCCGATATTTGATTTACTTATTATTTTATTAACCTTGAGTGTAAAAAAATAATGTTTTTTATAATTCATTAATTTATAGATAAAACTGAAAAGTTGTATTTAGACAATTCAATCAGATTGTTTAAAAAGTCTTAAAAAAACACTACATTAAAAATATCGGTTTTATTTTTTGATCAAAAGGACAACAGAATAACAAGAAACACCATCTTCCGTCCCGATATAGCCCAACTTTTCTGTGGTAGTGGCTTTTATGGAGATATCTTCAGTATCCATTTCAAGAATTTCTGAAAGTTTTTTCTTCATTTTTTCAATGTAATCCATGAGTTTAGGCGTTTGGAGACAAATAGTTATATCTATATTATTGATCGAATATGATTTTTCAGAAATAAGAGCCAAAGCTTGTTTCAATAGAATTTTACTATCTATGTCTTTATATTTCTGATCATTATCAGGGAAATGATATCCGATATCATGCAAATTTGCAGCACCAAATAGAGCATCAATTAAAGAATGAATAACAACATCTGCGTCAGAATGACCAACAGTTCCTTTATAGTGTGGAATAACTATTCCTCCAAGATTCAGAGAATTTCCTGATTTTAACTGATGAACGTCAAAACCAAAACCAACTTTAATTTTCATTTATTTCTGCTTCTTTTTTTAAGCCTTCAAAATCGAATACCAGAGAGAATTTCAAAGTGTTTTCAAGCGGGTGTTTTTGCGCAGTAGGAATTAGATATGAAAAATCAAGTCCAAAAACATTTAACCTTAATCCTAAACCAAGGGTGAAAAATTCGCGATTACCTTTATTTGGATGTTCATGAAAATAACCAGCACGCAGAGCAAATTGTTTTGAATACCAATATTCCAGTCCAAAAATATAGTTAAACTCATGTATTTCTTCTCTCATTACACTTCTGTCGTCAGGATTGTCTGGATTTTTATATACTCCCGGAGCATCATAAAATGATTGAATGATTCCAACAGGAACAGAAACATTTGGATCCATACCATATTGAATTACTTTATTGCCATTTGCATCGGTAGAATCAAGAAAATATTCAGGATTTGTGGGTACGAGTAGTTTGTTTATTTCAGTTGTAAATGCAATCGTATTATACTCGTCAATATCTATAGAAAAATTGCCTCCTAATTTTAAAGTTGTTGGAATAAAATCTTTGTCTGCGTTCTCTGTATATGAAATTTTTGATCCGATATTCTGAATATTTAATCCGAAGCTAACTATTGATTTATAATCCAATACTTTGATATCTTTTTGATAATAAGTCGAAACATCAGATGCAAATGACCATCCTGCAGAAGTTTGTGATCCGCCAACATAAGCACCACCTGTCAGATCTGAAATGATATAGCGTAAAGCAACGGAACCGGACAAATGTTTACTAAGTAGTCTTGTATAACCAAAATCAACTGCAAATTCGTTGGGATTATATGTATTTAGCTGATTTCCCAATTCATCAGTAAATGTAATATCTCCCAATGAAAAATACAACAAGGATGCACTAATGACCTGCCCACCGCCTATTCTCTTATAACCTGATAAATAAGCAAGATTTATATCATCTATTAATGCGCGTAACCATGGAGTATAAGAAATTGCTACTCCTACATCTTTTTTTATAAATGCGTACTTAGCAGGATTATAATGTTGTGAATTTGCATCAGGAAGAGTAGCTACTCCGGCATCTCCCATCGCACCAGAGCGGGAGTCAGGAGAAATTGTCAAAAAAGGAACAGCAGTCGTAATAACATTTACCTGACCGATAATATTATTATCTGTATTACCAATTGTTCCTCCTGATGTTTGACTAAAGCCAACAACAATTGTTAACAAAAAATATAATAGCAAAATTAATTTCTTCATTGCTAAACTTGATTTTAAACTGCAAACCTACGCAAATTTTCTTAAATTTATACAAACTTTATGTAAAATTTGCGAAGACTCCCTCTGACAAAACAAAATATTTTTTCAGAGGAAGAGCAATAATTTTTACTATAACGGTTATATTATTTTAATATTACTAATTTTTCAAATTTATCTAAAATATTACCATTAGGGGACCTGACTTTTATTCGATACATATATAATCCTCTCCCGATTTTATCACCATAATCATCCAAACCGTCCCATTGAATCGGATTACTTCTGAATCCTTCAGAGTTAACAACAGCTTCAATTGTTTTTACAAGTTTCCCTGTAATTGTAAAAACCTGAATTAAAACTTCAAGATCAGAGTTAGGAAAGTTATGATCGAAATAAAATGAAGTATTTGTTGTAAAAGGATTTGGGTAATTAAAAATATGGTTTAATGCCAGTTCGGATGATTCAGCAACGATAAATTCAATTGTTTCATCAGAAGAATTGTTGTAAACATCCCATACTTTCAGTTTAATATAATGAATTCCTTTATCAAGGTCTGAAAAGTCATATTTAATTCGTCCGCTTTGATAACTATCAAGATCAGATTCATAAAAATCATTAAATATATATGTATTATTTGTATTCCCATCCAATATTCCGGTAATATCATGACCGATTCCATTTCCAACCGTATTGATACCATGTTCATCATACAATTTTGCTAAAAACAGAGGGTTTTCATCAGTAATACCGCCATAAACGAAAGTAGTATCATTCATATACAAATCAATAAGAGGACCTGTGATGTCATTTGCAATTGAATCAGATGAGCCACCAATTATTATATTATTATTGAAGCCGTTTGCATCAAAATATGCTGGGGTAGAAGTTGAATAATTTTCAGCATAATAACTGATTTTTCCAAATCCAATACGGTACGAAATATCTTTTGGAACAATAAAAGAAAATGAAAACTCACCATTATTAATACTTGCTTTTCCTTTATATAAAATGTTTTTCTGGACATTAAAAATGAAAGGAGTGTAACCATCATTTCCAAGAGTGGTTATTGAATCTTTTTTATCAAAAATGGTTGGGTATAAAACACCTTTATAAGAAGAAAGTTTTTGTCCGGTTTGATTTTCAACCTGTCCTGTAACAGTAATTTTTGATAATGCTTTTAAAGTATCGGGAATAGCAGAAACGTTAACGTCATTTATTTTTATTGTAATCACATTTTCTTGTGGTACTGCCATTTTCAATGCCGGATCTCCAAGTAGTGTAAAATTTCGTTTATTAGTTCCTGTACCACTATTTACTTTTGTCAATCTCATTAAATCGCCTAACCGGTAATATTCATTATTAGTATTTCTTTTAAAAGCAAAATCATAAAATGCATCGTTAACCACGAAATTTGGAGTTGAATATACCAGGCGGGTTGTAGTCAACAAAGCTATTCCTCCACCTTCTGAATTAAGATAAATAAATTCAGCGGCAGAGGTCCTTTCATAATCATCGAAACGACCAAATTCACAGGTTGCAGTTATAAAAACAGGCATCTTATCATAATTTTTCCATGACAAAATATCATTCACGCTTAAAATCTGCTCATGTGCCCATCCGACTTCATTTCCATGACCAGTATAATTAATTATTAATGATCCACGGCTTATTCTTTCTGAAATAGCTCGGTTTACTTCGGGATATCTTTGACCGGCAGGTGTTGATTCCTGTGTATAAGCATCTAAAAATATTTTTTCAATATTAAAAACAGGTGAAGCAGTATCAACTTTATTAGCAAGGTTATTCGCTTGTGACATATGTTGATTTCCATCCTCATCATCCCCAATAAAACATATGTTATTTCTCCAGTCCCCAAAAGTTTCGGGATTAATATAATGATTTATTTTATCAATAGCAGTCTGGGCTTCTTCTGCGGTTTTAACTGGCAATCTGCCAATACCAATATCAAGGAAACCATCAACGCCACCTTCATCATCATCCAATAGTCCGTAATAATCATCAGACACAAACGATGAAGTTCGTATCAATGATTGAGGGGATTGATATGTCAAAATATAATTTGAATTACTTGATGATGTAGATCGATTGTCATATGATCCATCTCCGAATAATAATAAGTATTTCGGTTGATCTTCCAAAGTTTCTGCATTGTCATAGAGCATTTTCATAAAGTTCCTGATAGATCCGACATCAGGGGACCCTGATGAAAACTCATTATATATCTGTTCAGGAGTAACAACTGAAACTGATAAATTATCAATTGTTCTGTGAAGATTTGCAAGCTGATTCGCATAACTTAAAAAATCAGGATGTGAAACAATAATTAAATCCTGATTTGTGAGAGCGTGTAAATTTTGATTACTTATTTCACCAACAATTTCGGGCGTATAAAAAGCAGTTCCATTAAATGCAACAAACTCTCTTAATGAATCAGTTTCGACAACAAATGATGATGATGAACCTGAAAAGTTCGAATTAATTAATTTTGGATTTATATAATCTGTAACATCCCAAATCTTTGTTCCCGAAGTACAGTTTGATATAATAAATTCACCAACATTTCCTGTTCCAACAGATTTTATGTCACGAAACAGAAGTTGTGAAGCATACATGTTCAGGTTGCATCTGGCTGATAATTCAATATAGTCAAGCCAACCTTCAGAATCAGTATTTGGTTTTACGTATGAAATATTTATAGGGACAGTCTCGGAACCGTATATAAAACTTGTTGTATCAGTCGTACTTGAAGCATAAGCACCTGTGTAACTATTTGGATCTATTGAAGAAACCAACAAAGAAAAAATTGTTTGACTGTTGCTTTTAAAAGTAAAGGAGCTTACATTACTTGAACGAGCTACAACTCTGGTTCTCATTTTTATTGGTTTGGAGGTAATCAGTCCAGGAAAAGAAAAGCTTAAGTCATATTCTGTATAAATATCAAAATGTTCTCCAAACCATTGAGAACCTGACTTTATTAAATTTACTGTTTCGAGTTCATGGAATCTGTACAAATCATATGAATTTATTGTATGAGTAGGGATTTGTGCCGAAGAGTTTAATGTCTCAATTGTTTTTGGAGTGCCTGCTGTTATATAATAATATGAATAATCGCTGAATAAATGTAATGTATGTTTAAACAAATTTATAGTCGGATCATAACTCCAAACAACCGGAGCTTTTGCATAAAATAAAATATAATCTCCGCTGTTGAATACACCATCAGATCCTTTATTAATATATATTGCATTTTCATTAAGGTCATCATAATGAAATTCTGAATTACTGACAGGTAACATTCCTCCTCCGTTCCCAAAAACGCGAACCCCGCTCCCAATATTTGTCAATCCCATCGAAACTAATTCATCATAGCTTAATTTATATATGCCATCTGTATTAATCTTTATTTTAAACCATTTACTATCCTTTAGAACGGAATTTGCAGAATAATTTTTAATATATTTAACAATATCTGATTTTTTTTCAACGTTATAGGAAATAGTGAAACTTTTTAATAATTGTAATTCATTCTGATTGCTATTAATATATGGTATGAAAAAAATGACTAAATAGGGTTGTTTTTTATCATACAATATTTTAAAGGAAGGTTGGATGGAAGA
>JBDRPR010000394.1:0-19979 GCA_043826845.1 Bacteroidota bacterium | reverse complement strand
ATTATTTTCAAAATTTTTCTGAATAGTACCTAACTTATCCAATAGGTTTGCAATAAGAAATGTACTAATATACTGAGTACGACTCTTTTCCCTTTTTATTTCATAAAAGTTTTTATTGAACTCATTATTTTTAAATTGATTAACTGCAAGAGCTTCATATGCCCATCTGGATGTCATTAAATCTCCCAATACAGAAACATATTTTTCACTGACAATGCTTTTATGTAGCTTGTCAAATTTCACTATTGTTCCGCTAAGTAAAAGCTGAGGGACAAGGATAAATGGGATTAGGATATAAATGGTAACAACCGAATTTAATGCGGCTGAAATATTTAATCCCAACATGTTTGCAAAACATGAGGTTGTAAAAAGAATCAGAAAATAATCGATAGTCATTCCCTTTATTTCCAGAATATAATTACCTACAACTACAAAAGAAAACATTTGTATTGCAGATAGAAGGAACATTAATATGACCTTGGAATTGAGATAGCTGAATTTACTTAAGTTTAGAAAAGATTCCCGTTTCAGTATTTTCCGGTCTCTGATAATTTCTTCCGCACTAACAGTCATACCAACAAACAAAGAAACAACAACGCACATAAAAAGATATCCGGGCAAATTTTCATTTTCACTGAAAACATAAGCATCTGGATTTCCTGCTGTTCCAGCTATAAATTTTGTAAAATATCCCATTACAAAAGCCAGAGCAGGGGCTTCAAGGAGGCTTATCAGTAAATATTGCTTATTTGTTAGTTTTGATAGTAAGTCTCGAACAAGGAATATCCAAAACTGTTTTAATCTGTTTGGAATTTTAAAATTGTTATCCGGCAACTCATGATCTGCATTTTTAATTGTTATTTTCGGATGAATATTTTTAAGATATAATTTGTACCATTCTTTAGGAGAAACTTTTCTGTTTTGGGTAAGTCTTCCATATTCATCCACAACCTTTGATTCCAGAATTTGGAGAACTTGTTCAGGATTAACATTTCCACAAGTTCTGCAATCGCTTTCACTGGCATTAACATAATTTGCCATGGTTTTGAAATATACGATTGCTTCGACAGGATTACCCATATAGACAGGGTGCCCCCCTCTGTCAAGTATTAGTAACTTGTCAAAAAGTTTATAGATATCTGAAGAAGGTTGATGGATATTAGTGATTACAAGTTTTCCTTTTAGAGTAATTTCCTTTAAAAGATCCATCACCATTTCTGAATCCATAGAAGAAAGGCCTGAAGTCGGCTCATCAACAAACATTACTGCAGGCTCTCGGATCAGTTCTAGAGCAATATTAAGTCTTTTTCTCTGTCCTCCGGAAATAAATTTATTCAGTGGACCACCTACCTTAAGATTTCTGATTTCATATAAACCAAGATCTTTCAACACTTTAGAAACAGCATCATCTATCTGTTCTTCTGAAAAATTATCAAAACATAATTTCGAATTATAATACAGGTTCTGATAAACCGTAAGTTCTTCAATCAATAAATCATCCTGAGGGATAAAACCAATTACTCCTTCAAGTTTTTCAGGTTCATCATACAGATCAAACCCGTTAATTGTAATTTTTCCTTTACCTGGTTTAAGATTTCCGTTAAAAATATTCAACAAAGTAGATTTTCCGGCACCACTTCCTCCCATAACTCCGATCAACTGACCTGATTCTTCGGAAAAAGTAAATTCCTGAAGACCATTATCACTGTTTTTAAATTTAAATTCAATATTATCAGCAGTAAAAACCACCCTGGAACTAACAGAATCCTGCAAAAACCTTCCTACAATATCACTATAATAAATTGTTTTAATTCTGTGCCCACGAATAGCTGAGCCTTTCATAAGGATATAAACCCTTCGAGGACTTATTGCCTGACTATTTAGCAATAATGTTTCATTCCCAATATATCCGAAAGCGTACATATTTGTACTTTCGATTCTGAGAATAACAATTGTGCCGTCAAGTGCTTCCTGATGTAAATGAATAGCTGCATCATTTTCTTTATCCAGTTTATTATCAATTATTAGTACATTTTCTCTCTGCGGAATATTATCGGGAGATTCTAATATAAGTGCTTTGCAATTTTCATATTCCTGACTACTGATATTGAAAACGTCTGCAACAGTCTTAACAAATTCAAGTTCTACCTCTGAGATTATATTATCATAATTAATGAATTCTAAAAGTTTTAAAAGAACAAGTATTTTTTGCTCCTGTCTAAGTTCTTCATTTATTTGTTCACAAATTGCAAGAACTTTGACCGAACTGGCAGAAAGTTTCTTTTTACCTTTTTTGCTTTGATGTATCTCAAGATATTCATCAAATAGTTTTAAATATTCATCAACCAATTCCTGATTTAATTGTTGCTTTAAATAAGATCCAACTATTTCACGACCAGACTGTCCGTCTTCATCAAAACTTGCAATTATTGCAAATAATCGCATCAGTGCTTTTAAAATTGATTCACTCATAATTTTAATATTTATTGGCGAGTTAAGATATTTAAAAAATCTGAACTAATAAAAAAAAAGCTCCTAAATTTTTCAGGAGCTTATTAACTATTATTTACTACAATCTTTTATGGATTAATTTTTTGCTTACCATATCCACCGAATTGCTTTTCAGAAGTTGATTTGCTTCCAACATAAAAATTTACACAATCTTCAATATCGTCATCACTTGTCGCTGTTGTAGCTTCGATAATAATACTAAAACCCTGCTCTTTTATTACCTTTTCGAAATAATTATTTCCTGTATTATTTTTTTTGCTATCGAAAAGAACTTTCTCTTCAATAACTCTGCTTGTTTCCCAAATTGTGTCCTTTTGTACTGACCTGCCAATTTCAACCGGCTGATAATTATTCTCCTCAGGATATTCAACTTCTCCAAACTGATTTGTTTTATAATCGATTAAGGTATCTATGTTTATTGTCTTAATCTGTTTGACAGTTTTTCTAACCGGTTCAATAATTTTATAGTTTATTTCACCAATATCCTCTGAACCACAGACAAAAATTCTGTATCTTTTCCCAGAATACAGGGCTGTTTTAACTCTTTTTTTCTCACTTAAAGGCATTAATCCAAACCGTGATTGACTTGTGTACTCAAAGCCTTCTCCATAATTTTCTTCACAAATTTTAATTCTGTCGCAGGTTTGTGATTTCGAAGCAGTTGTAATAATTAATATTATACAAGCAGAAATAAACAGCGAAATTAAATATTTAGTTCTCATAATCTATATTTCTTAATTGACAAATTCGTTTCTTAATTTATTTATTTTTAAAGCTATTTCGTCAAATTGATCTTTTGTTATTATTTCATCTGTATTATCATATAATTTATCAAATGAATCCTTGATATCTGATAATTTATCATATAACATTTTCATTTGTTCATCATCCTGCATTGTTGAAAGATATTCAACCATATCCTCTAAAACCATCTGTTGTTCAACAACACGCATAACCACGCCACTTTTTTCAGAAAATGTTTTAACAGAGTTAACAGCAATATATACACTTTCAATCCACCCTCCTGCAACAATAAAAGGCAACAAATTACCCTGCTTAATACTTTCAAGATAAGTAATTGCATCAGAATATGAATCACTGGATAACTTATATAATGAATCGGGATTGCTAATGTTTTCATCAATTCGTTTTGCCATTACTTCATCAAATCCTTCCATTAAGCCCAATTCGTCTGCTAAAACCTTAACTGTTGTGAAATAATTAAAAGTTTCCTGATTTTTACCAAAAACAGTACAATAAGCTAAATCAGATGCATATATTCCAAAATTTATAGCTTTTCTATCTGTTGTAACATATTTTGCTGAATTATCAGTACTGTTTAACAATTTTGCATTATAAACTGCATCTTCTTCCCAAAGAAATATATATAGTTCAACAGGACTAGGAAACTTATAATACATATTGTTTTCAACAACATCAACATCAACTTCGGTTGTATCGATATTATTATCATCTGCTTGTTGAGAATCGTCTTTACATGAATATAATAAGCCTGTAATGACAAACATCCATATTAAATATTTGAATTTTCCTGCCATAATATATTTAATTAATTTTATAAGCACAAACTTATAACAAAGTTTCATTAATACCAAAAAAAATAAAATAAAATCATAAATTTTAATGCAGGTAATCTGATATTCATTAAATTTACAAAAAAATATGAAGATTTTTATATTATCTGCAATTAGTATTATTTGCATAAATTCTTATTCCCAATTATATGCTCCTGATTTTACTATGACAGATACTCAGGGACACACTTACAACCTACATGATGAATGCGCTCAGGGGAAGACAGTTGTGCTTGATTTTTTTTACAGATTCTGTGGAACATGTCAAATTAATACACCAAAGCTTGACAGTATCTGGCATAACTATGGTGCCGATGGTTCAACAGTGTGGGTATGGGGAATTGAAGGAGTTATCGGTCCAACCAGTGGAACAAATGCAGAAGTGGATTCATTTAAAACAACATACGGCGCCACATACCCATGCTTTTCTACAGAATTTAATGATGACACTATTCTATATTTATATGATATTTTATATACTCCCAAATATTTTGTTGTTTGTCCCGACACCAGAATGAAACCGACAGGTATAGACGATTTGGAACATTATATTGAGATTTGTCTTGCTTCATCAGGAATCAATAATACAGATGGAAAAACCACAGGTATAAGATCAATTAATTATTTTTATGATCAGATAATAATCGACTATTACAGTGAAAATATACAAAATATTAGTTTTGACATTTGTTCTGCACAAGGTCAGAAAATGATTACTGTGAAAAATGACTATTTTAATGAACAGATAATTATTAGTAAAAAATTATTGAAACCGGGTTGTTATTTTATTCAAATGAAAAACTATAATATTCCTGTTGATACAAAAAAAATTGTCATTTTATAAATTCCACTTTTTCTTTTTCAGGATAATTTTTAATCAATTCAATCTCATTGCCATCATAAACCGCATAGGAAAAATTATATATCCAGTCGCCTAAATTAATAAATGTTGATTTTTTTAATTTGTATTTAACTGTTATATGCCTGTGTCCAAAGATGAAATAATCATAATGAGATTCCATAAGTTTTTTCTTTGCATATAAAACCAGCCACTCGCTATTTTCACCTTTAAACTGTTCCTTCTTTTTTTCTTCCTTGTAACGACTTTTTCTTGACCATGAATGTGCCACCCATATTGAAAAATTCGGATGAATTCTTGCAAAAAGCCATTGAGCAAATGAGTTTGTAAATACTTTTTTCATCCTTTTAAAACCCTTATCGGCAGGGCCAAGACCGTCTCCATGTGCTATTAGGAATTTTTTTCCATAAATCTCAGTAACAAGCTTTTCTTTGTGCAAGATTATTCCTGTCTCAAGTGGCAGATAATCAAAAATCCATATATCATGATTTCCGGTAAAAAAATGAACAGGAATTCCTTTATCAGTAATTTCAGCTATTTTTCCCAGCAAGCGGGTAAAGCCTCTGGGAACAACCCTTTTATATTCATGCCAAAAATCAAAAATATCTCCGACAAGATAAATTTCAGCAGCATCCTGTGATACTTCATCGAGCCATTTCACCAGTAATTTTTCGCGTACAAGGCTCTGTTTATAATCAGGTAATCCAAGATGAACGTCGGATAAAAAGTATATTTTTTTTCTTTCAGTCAATATTTTATATGTTAAAATTCTGCATAAACTTAAACGGATCCAGACGGTTCAAATTTAGTGTAAATCTTACTTTTTGCCAATAATTATTGTAATAATAATCACTTGTTGCTTTGATATCCTTTGATAAGAATGCAGGAAAGTATATCTCAAATATCTCAGGTATAATTAGTAAAGAAACACCGAGTTCGTACACTGCCCATTCAGAAAGATTGTAATCATCTTCAATATTTGCATATGTGCCAAAATTTCCATAAATTTTTAATGGCAGTTTAAAAGGCAAAGTTGATGATAGGTTTAATGTAAGTAACCAATCATCAGTCTGCCCAAGTCCTGTATAAATTGAAAATGCTCCGTCATTAGGAATAAATTGATTTTCGAGCAAATAAGATTTTGAGGATTCATGAGACCCTGATCTTCCCAAATATATATAATCATACATATAGTCATTATAACCATTCCATCCACTCAATCTGAAATTGTAATTACCATAATACTTGTTCTCTTTATATAAAAATTTTCCGGCAAACAGTCTTATATTAAGCCCCTTATTTATTCTGTCATAAGTTATTTTGTATCTTGCTTCAATCATTCCTTTTAAAAAATCCTTATTTCCATTGAAGTATAACTTAAAATTGTACGGATTTATTTTTCTTACATTTGAATGGGTATATAAAAAATTTCCAAAAAGTTTGCATACCTGATGTCTGTCAATTACCAGATGCTCAATGTCTGAAACTGCAGTTGCAGAAATATTAAAACGGTTTTCAATTGTATTTGCTAAATCTTCATTCTTAAGCCAAAATTCAGTCGAAAACTGATATCTTTGATAATTCAGTGAATCATCAATAGCATATTGCGAGGCACTTGCAGTTATGTCAACTCTCCTAAAAAAAAATTGAGGAAAAATATGATGCTGGAATCTGGCACCACCGGCGATATCCTCGCAAGTAGTGCTATACATGGGCATTATTTGAAACTCAGTTTTTTTCATTGGAACAAGGCTGTTGTAAAACAAAAATCCAGGCATAAATCCGTTATTTAAGTTCCAGCCAATTACCGGCATATAATACAAATAATTAACATTCGGATTTTCAACCGATCCCAGAAATTTAAGTTTTACAGGTTCGGTCTTTCTAAATAATCCCGACTTATTTACCTGATTATTTTTTCTGTATATATCAGGCACAATCCTGTCAGGATCCATAACTATTTTATCAAAATCGCCGGACATCACAGAAAATTCTTTTCTTTTTTCAAATCCCTCAAACCATATTTTTTCACAATCATCATCAGCATTAATAAGACTGTAATATGATGGAGCATTAATATTTCCCCTGTTTTTTATTGTAAGCTTATAATTTTTACCGTCTTTTTTTAACTGTTTGATTTTATAGTCGATATGATTATCAGTGCCTAAAACATCATTGAAAAACCAAGAGAGATCTTTGTTGCAATTTTGTTTGAAAACATTTATAAAATCATCCGGATATGGATGTTTAAATTTCCAGCTTTCATAATATTTCTTCATTATCCTGTAAAATTCCTCCTGTCCAAGATAATTCATAAGATAATTGAAAATATATGCATTTTTCATATAAACTATTGTGAAATAATTCACTGCAGAATATAATTCAGAATGTTTGTTTGCAGCTTCATCCATTCCTCTCCTTGCATTGAACTGATATGCCAAATCGAGCATTGCAATATAAGGCAAATGATATACATCCAGAAAATTTGCAAGTGAAGCAGACATCTCAGATTCATAAAACTTTAAATTTGGATACTTTGTAATCGTGTATCTTGTATCACTAAAAGTATTTAGTCCTTCATCCATCCAGGGAAAATCTCTCTCGTTACTGCCAAGAATACCATAAAACCAGTTATGTCCAACTTCATGCATAATTACCTGCTCAAGAGACAGGGAGTTTGAAGATGAACCAATAATTGTAATTGTAGGATACTCCATCCCTCCGCCTGCTGCCAGTACACCGTCAACTGCTGTACAATTTTTATATGGATAATCTCCATACCAGCCTGAATAATAAATTAATGCATCATTAATATATTTTATTGAATGTTTCCATAAATTTCCATCATAATTTGTAAACATTGCCCAGGTAATAACAGTATCTCCTGAATTTGGTAAAATTGTCTTTCCTTTTAACACATGAAATCTTTTATCTGCAAACCAGGCAAAATCGTGAATGTTTTTTTCCTTATATATCAGCGTTTTCATTATAGAAGAAGATGCAGGGAAAGAATTATCTCTTTCATCAAAGTATTCTATTTCTTTTGTCTCTTCTGCAACAGTATTTAATTTTTTCAATTCGTCCTGATTCATAAGATTGCCTGTTGCTGCAACAATATAATTCTCAGGTAAAGTTATTTTAACCTCAAATGATCCGAATTCGGAATAAAATTCTCCTATGTCAAGATAAGGCATTGCATGCCAGCCATACATATCATATACTGCAGGTTTTGGAAACCACTGTGTGATCTGATATGATTGCCCGTCGTGTCCCAGCCTTGAGAAATCACTGGAAGGAATTTTCACATAAAAAGGGGTTGTAATAAAAACTGTATCGCCCGGCTTTATTACATTATCAGGATAGATTTTACAAATATCTATATGAATATCATCATATTGCCATTTAATTGATTTATCATTGATTTTGAAGTCAAGGCTGTCTATGTAACCTCTTTTATCTTCTGACGAATTATATAACTTATTGTTAAATACTTTTATCTGTTGTCTGGCTAAAGCAGTGTTTTTATTTTTATATGCGTTTGGCCAAATGTGAAAGTACAACATATACAAGGTATCAGTAGAATTATTGATATATTCTACTGATTCAAAAGCTTGCAATGAGTGCGTTTTATCATCAAGTGTTACGCTGATATTAAAATTTACTTCCTGCTGAAAATAATTCTGACAATTTAAATGCTGAAACCATGTAAAAACAAGAAATAATCCGATAAAAACTTTCTTCATTTCATTATTTATCAAATATCTCCGACAATTTCGATCCAAGTGCACCACCTCTTAGATTTTGAGCAATAATTTTTCCATCAGGATCAATTAAAAAGTTTGCAGGGACACTTTGCACTTTATAAAGCATTGCAGGATAGGAACTCCAGAATTTCAAATCGCTTACATGAACCCAGTTTAGTTTATCATCCTTTATTGCTTTAATCCAGGCATTCTTATCCTTGTCAAGTGAAACCGAATAAATTTCAAATCCTTTTGATTTATATTTGTTATAATTTGCTACAAGATTGGGATTTTCCTGACGACAAGGAGCGCACCATGAGGCCCAAAAATCAAGGAGAACATATTTCCCTCTTAATGATGATAATCTGATTGTATCTCCGTTTGTATCAGGTTCGGCAATCTCAAGAGCCTCTGATCCGTTCTGATTTAATTGGCTGGGGGAATTCATTGCTTCAATCCTTCTTTTCACTTCAATAATCTGTGAATGTAAGGCTTTGACATGGACAGAATTCGGATATAATTTAAACAAATTATTATCAATCTGTTCAAAATATTTTAAATCAACAGGATTTTCAGGATTCAATACAAAAGTTTTTGGCGCAATTTGCTGATATAAAGCAATAATACTCGATAAGGAACTTGGGTTTTTCTCTATAAAACCAATTAAAAAATTTCTCTCATTTGAATAAATTTCAAAATAAACCGAATCCAGTGATTTTTTCAAAGAATCCAGATTTGCAGTAGTTCTCAATGAATTATATATCCTGTTTAAGGAATCTACCCTAAGCCGACTCCGATAATTATGCAAGCTAAGCTGTTGCAATAAAATTGAATTTTCTGAACCCTCTACTTTACATGATGTCAGCAGATTGACTGCATTTGCGTTTACGGTTATCTGGTCAGTGCTATCAATGAACAGATAAATAAAATTATTATCATCAAATTTTAAAATAAACAATTCTGGATCATCAACATGGTTTTTTATTGAAAAAAAGCTTTCCTCATCAATCAACGCAGAATCAAATTTTTCAATTTTTGATTCTCCGACAATATCAAGATAAACAGTTCTCCCTGCTCCATCTTCTATTTTGCCGGAAAGAGAAAATCCTTCATGAATCTTTTCGTTGCATGAATAGAATGTTGCCAAACAAATAATTACAATAAAACATTTCATAGCGTATGTAATTAATATTTTTAATTCAAAGATAATGGATTTATAAAAAATTGAAATGTTTTTTTAACAACTTATAACAAACATGCTTTTTTTGTACAACATATTGATTTAGTATATTAAATTTCTTATCTTTACACTAAAATTTGTTTGAAAACGTTAATTATTTGTAAAAAGATTTAGTTCACAGGCAACGAAATCCAAGAAAAATTTGTCAATAGATAAAAGAGCAAAATATGCTGGAAGATAACAAACTGGTAGAATTGTGTCTGAAGAACAGCAAAGCTGGATTTGAGGAACTTTATAAACGCTTTTCTGCCAAGATGTTTGGAGTGTGTTTGCGATATTCGAGGAACTATCATGATGCTGAAGATTTGATGCATGAAGGGTTCATAAGGGTTTTTGAAAAGCTGAAAGATTTTCGTTCCGAAGGTTCTTTTGAAGGTTGGCTGAGAAAAGTGATGGTTTCAACAGCGATTAATTTTTATCATAAAAATAAAACGAATCATATTGATGTTGAAATCACCGAAGTACCATCAGATATTGAAATATTTGAAAGCACTTATTCATATATTTCAACAAAAGAGTTGCTGAATTATATTCACAATCTTCCTGATGGATACAGAATGGTTTTTAACCTATATGTTATTGAGGGTTACAAACATACTGAAATAGCTGAAATAATGAACATTTCAGAAAGTACTTCAAAATCTCAGTTTATGAAAGCTCGCAATTATTTAAAAAAAATGATTATGGAGGTAGCATATGAAAAAGTTATCTGACAAAAATTTCGATGATCTGTTTAAGGAACGATTTCAAAATTTTGAAATAGCTCCACCTTCTTATCTTAAAGAAAAAATAGGCAGATCAGTTAATTCAAAACAGGGAAATTCAAATTTTTCCGATCTGATATCAGGCAATAAATGGTTATTATCAGGTATTGCCTTTGTTATTATTACAGGAATTGTTGCATTTATTAGTTTTGATAACGGTGGTAATATAAATAAAGGTATCTCAACAAACATTTCTGATGTTAACTTAAATCAAAATATTATTGTTGAAGATTTAAATAATGAACAAGTCCTGATTTCCGATAATTCTAAAATAAATAATGCAAATAATACAATTTCACATAATGAAATTCTTACTTCAGAAGATAATTCAAATATTATCACTGAAACCGTACAACCTGAAGATAAATCAGCTAAAATAATCCTGAGTCCAAAAGCAGGAAATGATGCTAGTATTTGTGGGCTGAATCATAAGCTTAATGCTTCATTGAGTTCTGATTTATCTAAAGGGAAGTGGATTGCAAATGGTCCCGGAAATATTGTATTTTCTAACCCAAATGATCCAAAAGCAAAAGTTTCGGTTTCAAAATATGGCAGCTACACACTGGAATGGATTGAAGAATATAATGATTTAAAAGCACAGGATGAAATTGTTCTCCATTTTACCAAATCAGGAGAAATGATGCTCGAAACAGCTGTTTCAAACTGTACATGTAACAACTCCGATGGAGCAATACAGGTTCTTGTTGCCGGAAGCAATGAAAACTATTTGTACTACTGGCAGGATGAACTTAAACCATCAGAATCTCACAGAGATAATCTTGCTGCCGGAAATTATACCATTACTGTTGTTGATGACAATAATTGTTCTGTATCAACTTCAGTCTCGCTTGGTAAAATAGGAATTCCAAAATCCTCATTTACTCATCAAGAACTTACTTTAACAGTACAAGTACCTGTCTATTTTATAAATAATACAAAAATTGACAATATTATATATGCCAAAGTTAATAATGTTCAGTTTATCTGGGATTTTGGAGATGGAAGCAGTTCTACTACTTCTGATCCTGATCACTCTTTTTCTGACAACGGAGAATACAGGGTGAAATTAACAACAATAAGCTCATACGGGTGTGTTGACAGTTGCTACACCATTATTAATATAAATAACGGAAATAATTTTCCAGATGTATTCACTCCTAACGGAGATGGAATAAATGATGTATTCCTTGTGAAAATTAAAACCCTGAATAATTTTAAAGCTACAATTATGAACAGATTCGGACAGGAATTATTTGTCTGGAATGATCAGGATCAAGGATGGGATGGAAAGCTATCTGACGGGAGTTATGCTGCAACAGGGACATATTACTATATGATTTCAGGAGAAGATATTTCAGGGAAAATCTTCCAGTATAAAGGATTCTTTTTATTAAATCGCTAAAAAAGTCTTGTCTAAATAAAAGTTCAATTAAAAGAAAAGCCGCGTAATCCGGCTTTTTCTTTTGTAACAATATGTTTTATTTCTCTAAAATTATCTTAAATACTTTACAATCATTTAATCCGGCAGCTTTTGCAAAATAAATACCATCAGGATACTCCGATAAATCAATTATCTTTGATGTATATGAATTTAATTCGTTCCCACTAATATCAAATAAAACTACCTTTTCAAAATTCTGTATATTTACATATATTATTCCATTAGTAGGGTTTGGAAAAACAAATCCCTGATTAATCTCAAATTTTGAAATACCTGTTGATACATCAATAGGCTGATACCTCAATACTTCACTTATCTGACTTCCATCCTGATCAGTAGTCCCGTAAATCAAAACCGGATGAAAAATAGTGTCCTGAAACCAATAATAATAATCATCTTCAAGTAATGCATCAACAATAGGCGTGCCCATAAAATAGTACTTAATATGGAAACTTTCTACCAAATGGAGACGAAGAACATTATTAAATGTACCAGTGGGTAGAATAAGAGTGCCTTGCATATCTGCATTAACAATTATTTGACCCATATCAATAATAGCAGAATCTTCTCCTGATCCGGATGGAGCAAAAATACCATGATAAGTCTTATTATAAGAATTTCCGGCTGTTATTGGAAACTGAAACTCAGTGGCGGGATTATTATAAATTCCATAATTTGTGGCTCCTGCATACCAGCCATGACGGTCATAGGTATTTGCAGTTGTAGAATAAAAGAAATAACCTGATTCATTGGATATTTCTCTCGCCAATGTTGCAGTTGGAAAATTTGTATTTGCTCCACCTGTTGCTGTTGGATCAACAAATAAATAATCCAACTCAGTTCCGGCATCCATTAAAGCAGCAAAGTCCCATACTTTTGCAGTAACAGTACCAACACCGGCAGCATCAAAACCAAAAGTATTTGCATCCTTATAATGCACTGAATCCCCAATCTGAGGAATCTGGTATGTTTCTGAAATGGTTATCAATTGTGAAAAACCATAAAAAACCACTCCTAAAAAAATAAATGTGAAAAAAGTTTTCATAAGCTAATGTTTTTTAAAGATCCGACAGCTTTTCCCGACAAAACCGGAATAACCCATATCTCTCCTGTTTTTTATACTATAAAAATTTGAGATTTTGCCATCATCACTTTGGGTTAAATATACTTATCATGTGGGTTATATAATTTAGATTTTATGGATGATAAAAATACATATTTATTTTAATTTCAAAAAACCAATTTCAAAAAAGGAAGAAATAATTTATTTAAGAACACAAGAATAAATCCCTCACATTAAGAAAAAGATATAATTAAAATTTTTCCGGTGCCGATATATAAATTATTCAATCATTATTCTTTTTGTAATTACCTGATCATCTATAAATAATTGCAAAACATAAATACCCTTGGCCATTCCACTCATATCAAATGTCAGAATTGCTTCTTGTCCGGCCTTAGTGTCAAAAAGTATTTTCCCCAAAGCATCTGTTATTATTATTTCACCATGCCCCACATTTCCCTCAATTTTAATATATAAAATACCATTTGTTGGATTCGGAAAAAGCGTAACATTAAGTTCCTGATCAATTGATTCAATATCAATAATAATGACATTTATGCTATAAATTACAGTATCAGATCCGCAACTATTTGTAGCAATAAGCATTACATCATAAGTTCCTGAATTATTATATGTATGAACAGGATTAGGCATATTTGTGGAATTATTGTCTCCAAAATACCACATATAACTGGTTGCATTATCTGATGTATTGGTAAAAGTTATCACATTATTATTTGCACTATTGGTAAAATCAGCTGTTGGGATTGGTTGAACATCTATATACAAAGTATTTGATGTTGCCGGATTGTTCGAAGCACAAATTTCTGAAGATGTCAATATACAGGTTATTGCATTGCCATCAACCAAAGTTGAGGAAGAATATGTATCTGAAGAGCCATTTTGAACACTTGTTCCTCCAACAAACCACTGATAATTCGGACTTGATCCAGCATTAGTAGGATTGGCGGTTAATGTAACATTTGCTCCGGAACAAATACTTGTATTTCCTGTAATATTCAGTGATACAGGCAAATTGCTCTGAGCACTTATTGTAAGGAGATTTGATGAAGCAGGATTTCCTGAAGAACATGAAATTGATGATGACAGAACACATGAAATAATATCTCCGTCATTAAGTGTAGATGATGTATAAGTGTTGCTTGTTCCGTTCTGTACAGAGATACTGTTTAAAAACCATTCGTAATTTGGAGATGATCCTCCATTTGATGGAGTAGCTGTATATGTGATTGTCTCCCCTGTACAAATGGTCAAATCTCCTGCAATTAAAACAGAAACCGGAAGAGACAAACTTTCATACATATAAACAATGGGTGATGTTGCAGGGTTTCCGGAAGCACAACTTAGAGAAGAAGTAATAACACAATATACTTCATCTCCATCAACAAATAAGGAAGAACTATACGTCTCTGTTGGCCCACTCTGAACCAATGCTCCGTTTAAATACCATAGATATGTTGGACTTGTTCCGCCGTTAGATGAACTTGCAGTTAGTAATACATTATCTCCTGAACAAAAATCAGTGTCGCCTAAAATATTCACTGACACCGGTAAAGTTGAATTAACAGAAATTGTTATCTGGTTTGATGAAGCAGGACTACCAAGAGCACAAGTTACAGATGATGTAAGCTGGCAGTCAACAATACAACCATCAGTCAAACTTGTAGTAGAAAAAGAGTTGCTACTTCCTGATTGAACTGAAACAGAATTTACGAACCAGTTATATATAGGCGAAGATCCACCATTAGTTGGTGATGCAGTAAAAGTAACCAATTCTCCGGAACATATTGAAGTTGTACTGGTTGAAATATTTACAGAAACAGGTGTCCCTACAGTTACAACCATAGTTATAGTTGAAGACAAAACAGGTCCGTCATTACATGGTTCAGAGGAAGTCAGTTGACAACTTACAACATCTCCATCTGAAATCGAAGAAGTGGTATAAGTATTATTGCTACCGTTTTGAACGACGAATCCATTTACATACCATTTATAATTGGGAGATGTTCCTCCGTTTATTGCAGTTGCTGTAAAAACAACACTTTCTCCTGCACAAATCGAAGTTTCTGATGCTGCAATACTTATTCCTATACTAACCGGCGCTGAAGCATGCATGGTAATTGGAGAAGAAGTTATAGGTCCATCGTTACAACTTAGTGAAGATGTCATAGTACATGTGACAACATCCCCTTCGGTAAAAGCAGTACTGGAATATGTATTGCTTGCACCATTCTGTACAGAAACACCACCAATAAACCACTGATAATTAGGTGTAGTGCCTCCGTTTGTTCCTGTTGCCGTAAAAATCACATTACTGCCTAAGCATATAGTGGTATCCGTTGAAGAAATAGATACCCCTACGTTTGCTTGTGTTTCAATTGTCGCAGTAACTGGTGTTCTGGCGCTTGAACAATCAGAAATAGTTTGAACTTCCCAATCATAGAAATAATAATAATAGGCAATATCATTGGCAGGATTACCGGTTATACTGAAAACTCCTGGAACGGTATAAGGATATGGAAGATCTGGCGCAGTTGCTCCTCCATCGCGATAAAGATTAGGCGTTGTAGTACATAGTATCGAATAATCAGTTCCAGGGGTTAAATCAGCATTTATAGTTACTCTGCTTTCCCCATTTGGAATACTAATGCTCTGATTAAATACAACATTACTACTACCATCCAGTATTTGTATTGTTCTGTTTCCAAGTTGAGAGGAATATACTTTAACAGAAACCAATCGCATATCCTGCAATACATCAAAATACAGCCCATAGCCAGCTGAAATATGGTTCCCTCCTGTTCCTGAATTATCAACTTTCCCGCCATATTGAGATGATCCTATACTTACAACATGGTTTTCTACATAATACGTAGTTGTTGCAGATAATGACGGAGTAGTGTAACTTGTGCCTGTTTGAATAAAAGAACCACCTGAAATAGCATCATACCAATCAAGGTCGCCAGTTCCTGTTGCAGATAATAAAACAGAGCCCGGGCCACAATGGCTTGCATCTGTCACTGCAGGAACAACAGGAGCATTTATGGTAATATAATTTGTTTTTATTTCAGTATCCGAATTAACTCCACTGCAATTTGTCACAGTCAATGTTACAGTATAGTTCCCATTCGTAGAATAGCTATGAGTCGGATTTTCAATATTACTTGTCTGGCTATCACCAAAATTCCACGACCATGTATCAACACCTCCGGTAAGGCAAGTAAAATCAATAGTTCCATTGCAGGATGTTGTAGCACTTGCAGAAAAATCTGCAACAGGAGCAGCTGGAGTGAGGGTAACATTAAGAGTTGTCACAGAATAGTCTGAAACGGAAATATTTGTAAATGTTTGTGTCTGATATCCTGATGCTGATACAACAATAGTATAATTTCCTGCTTTTATAGGTCTGTAATAATCCCCCAGCGTTAATTCGGAATAAACATCAGAGTTATCTAAATCATGTCCCTGAATTGTCACATTTGCGACCATAGGATTTCCGGAGCATCCGTCAGTGATTATCCCTCTGATCCCATAACTTGCTTGCTGCATAAAGTCAAGCAGAGATGGGTATAAAGCTGCCCAATAAATAGGCATAGTGCTTGCTGCCGGCATTTTAGTATCAGAAACTTCGAAACAGATTTCCCTTGATCTGCCAAAATAATTCATCCAATCCTGTCTGCTTCCATCTACTTCATACCATGCATATCCGTTGGTAATACCTGTAGAACTCACGCTTGTAAAGTACCCTGCTGGCCCGTTTGCCTGAGCCTGATCAGCAAATTCGTTGGACACGAACTGGTACCAATTATCATCGGCATGGAGCGCTGCTTTTGTATCCCATGGATAATTAACAACTTCTGCACCGCCATGAAAATTTCCGCTTGCCACAAAATGCAGTGAATCTGCAAGAGCCATCATTCTAATTGTTTCAGGTTGCCAGGCTTCACCGTCAGGGTGACTTGAGCCTAAAAGATCTGGATAATTTCTATTAAGGTCCACGCCATTGCCATTATACCTTGTAGCACCTGAAACTGAAGCGTTTCCGCCTGCATAAGTTCCATCAGGGTTTTCCAAAGGACAAATCCATATTTCCATACCATTTACTAATGTTGTTACCTGAGAAACTGATCCGTAATTATCTAATAAATAATCTATTAATCGCAACATGTTAACATAACAGGTAACTTCATCACCATGCATACTTGAAGAGTATGAGAAACGAGGTTCTGCTTCTCTTGTATTTACATTATCTGATATTACAGCAAATATTAATTGTCTTCCTTCAACAGTGGATCCGACATTCACTAATCTGCATATATTAGGATAATTTGTGGCAAAAGTAGTCATCATAGTGAGATACTGATCATATGTTGGATAAGTGTCAAAATCCCATATTCCTTTAGAAGGGTTGTACATTTCTGGATTTAAAATAAGTTCCGAAGGAGGCGTTAATACCTGATATGAATAATTTAAATCTAAAAAAACATCAAACTCTTTTTTATTTGCATATGCATAAACCTCATTGCCCTTTACGTTATCAATTGATATTATCCTGGTTAGTGTTTGTAATTCCAAAGGATTATTAATCTCGAATTTGATATATACTTCAACTCGCCTGTCAAGGATATCGAGAGCTTTATATAATTCAGAATTTTGTGTGAATACCTGTGTAACAATGCTTAATAGAAACAATATCGAGAAAATAATTTTATTCATAACAGTATATTATTTATTAGAATTGTGCATAGACAAAAGCATGAAGGTACAACTTTTTTTTATTAAATCGTATTTTTTACATTAATTAATATAGACGTATTTTTTTTTGTATAGTTGCTTTACAATAATATGTTTTTTAAATTTTCAATTATTACCTTTGTCTTTCAAAAGATAAGATAATGAAAATTGTTTTAGTAGGATCTGGAAATGTAGGAGAAAATCTTGCTATGGCAATTGATAAAACCAGACATGAAATCATTCAGGTCATTAGTAAATCCGGACATTCATCTGAAGAGTTATCGATGAAAATCAATTGTTCATCAGGAAATAGCTTGTCTTTAATCGATAAAAATGCTGATTTATATATTATTTCAGTAAATGATGAGAATCTTGTTGATATTATTAACAAAATTCCGGCTGAAAAATCCATTGTTGTGCATACTGCCGGGAGCATGGATATAAAAATATTAGACCGATTTATGAATTATGGAGTATTATATCCGTTACAGACTTTTTCGAAAGGTCAGAATATTTCATTTAAAAATATTCCTTTATGTATTGAGGCAAATAACAAAGAAACCGAAGAAATTCTATTAAATTTTGCGAATCATTTATCTGATAAAGTATATAAAATCAATACCGAACAAAGAATGTTTTTACATCTTTCAGCTGTTTTTGCCTGTAACTTTTCAAACCACATGTATTCTATTGCAGAAGATATCCTTAACAAAGCAGGATTAGACCGTGAATTCCTAATCCCTTTAATTGAACAAACTGCACTAAAAATAAAAAAAAATCCCGCAAATGAATCTCAGACAGGTCCGGCAAAAAGAAAAGATAAAAATATTATAAAAAAACATTTGAATTTATTATCTTACTCTCCGAAACTTCAAGAAATTTACGAGGTTTTAAGCAATAGTATTCAAGAACATAAAGGAATATCTGAATGACAAATTTTAAAGAAGATCTGAAAAAAGTTAAAGCTTTTGCTTTTGATGTTGACGGTGTTTTATCCGGCAATATTCTTCTTGGCAATAACGGAGAGCAAGTCAGGACAATGAATATGAAAGACGGATATGCCATTCAATTAGCAGTAAAAAAAGGTTTTCCTGTTGCAATAATTACCGGAGCTTTCTGTGAATCTATTCGAACAAGATTCAATAATCTTGGTGTCAAAAACATATATATCGGATCATCAGACAAGAAAATTGATTTTATTGATTTTTACACTAAAAATAAAATTGATCCGCAAAACATTTTGTACATGGGTGATGATATTCCTGATTTCGAAATAATGAAAATCACAGGAATTCCGACATGCCCATGCAATGCGGCTGAAGATATAAAAAATATCTCGAAGTATATATCAGGAATAAAAGGCGGAGATGGTTGTGTTAGAGATGTACTTGAACAGGTTATGAGAGCACAGGGAAAATGGTTTGATAAAGATGCTTTTACATGGTAAATAAAATATGAACTATCTAAAACTCATAAGATTTTACAATTTGCTGATCATGGCATTAACAATGTACGCCATCAGATGGTTTATTATTTTTCCTGTTTTAAAATCATATGGTTATTCTCTGCAAATTTCTGAGATACTTTTTTTTCTCCTTGTCATTTCCACTTTAACAATTGCAGGAGGAGGATATGTTATTAACGATTATTTTGACCGTAAAGCTGACAGAATAAATGATCCGAAAAATGTAATAGTCGGGACTAAAATTCACAGAAGATTTGCAATTATTCTGCATAGTGTATTAAATGTTGTTGGCGTCGGACTGGGATTTTTTGTTTCAATTGAAATCGGACATTGGAAATATGGATTTATTTTTCTTTTAACAACAGGGATTTTATGGTTCTATTCAACCACATATAAAAGAAAATTCCTTATAGGGAACTTTGTTATTTCCTTAATTACTGCATTTATTCCACTTTTAGTTTTGTTTTTCGAGACTTCTATGTTAAAAACAAATTTTTCATCCACTGACTCAGATTATAAATTATTTATACATTATATTTATTA